>NZ_BAAILO010000539.1:0-34560 GCF_054589115.1 Cupriavidus sp. 8B
GCACGCGCTTCTGATCCCATTTGCATCGGTCCCGTGCCTCGCGGCGCGGGCCTGGCTCCGAACTTTCCTTGTCCCGGCCACAAGCCGGGTTTTTTTGTTCTGGCGGCTTCGTTCCGTGCTTCAGGTTTGCTGCCGTCGCCCACTTGTGGGGGATGGGCCGGGGGGAGAGGGTGGGCGCTGGTTATGCCCGCGTGCTGGAAAACACCACGGGCTTCGCTTCAAGTGGCTCCTTGCTAAGCCACCCCTCTCCCCCTGAGGGGAGAGGGAGCGACGGCCGTCGTCATGGCGTGCGGTGTTGGCCCATCCGTCGGCTCCGTTCAGTGCCACTGGTCTGCTCCCCTCTCCCACTTGTGGGAGAGGGGCCGGTGGAGAGGGCGGGCGCTCGCAGGAAATCCGGCGAACCAAGCAAAAAGGCCCACGCCGACGGGGAGTCGGCGTGGGCAAGGGAGATAGCGTCCCGGCGCGTGCGTAGCGCTATTGCGGCGCGCCGCGAAACAAAGCTCAGGCCAGGTTGCCCGGCTTCCATTTGAGCAGGCGGTTTTCCAGCGTGGTCAGCAGGAAATCCGCGGCGAGCGCTACCACGGCCAGCACGATCATGGCGGCGAACACGCCGCTGGCATTGAAGGCGCCCTGCGCGGTGGCGATCAGCAGGCCGATGCCCTGCTTCGAGCCCAGGAACTCGCCCACCACGGCACCGACCAGCGCGAAGCCAAAGCTGACGTGCAGGCTGGCCAGGATCCAGCTCAATGCCGACGGCACCACCACGGCAAAAGTCAGTTGCCGTTTGGAGGCGCCGAGGATCTGCGCATTGGCGATCAGGTAGCGGTCGGCCTCGCGCACGCCCTGGAAGGCATTGCCGAACACCACGAAGAACACCATCACCACCGCCAGCGCCACCTTGGAGGCCATGCCCAGGCCCAGCGCGATCACGAAGATCGAGCCCAGCACCACGCGCGGGATGGAGTTGGCAATCTGGATGTAGATGCTGAACACATCGGCCAGCAGCTTGTTGCGCCCGAGCACGATGCCGCAGATCACGCCAGCGACCGAGCCGATCAGGAAGCCCAGCCCGGTCTCTTCCAGCGTGACCGCCACCTGCTCCAGCAGCGGGCCCTGCGAGGTACCGTTGACGAACCAGTCGTAGATCTGCTCTGCAATCAGCGAGGGCATGGAGAAGAAGAACGGGTCGATCCAGTGCAGCCGGCCCGCCAGCTCCCAGCCGCCCAGCGCCACCACCAGCAAGGCGATGCGCAGGGTGATGATCAGTTGGCGGCGCCGGCGCATGGCTAGCCGGGCTTCCCGTTCAAAGGTGTCGAGTTCGTCGGCAAGGGCCGTGTTTGCTTCCATATTCATTGGTATTGGCATTGGCATTGGCTACGGTTGGCGGTGCCGCATCAGTCGATGTGGACTTCCTCGCGCAGATCGGCCCAGATCTCGCGCGACAGTTCGACAAAGTGCTTTTCGTAGCGGATCTCCGAAGTCACGCGCGGGCGCGGCAGGTCGATCTCGTAAACACGCTTGAGGGTGGCCGGACGCGCGGTCAGCACGAAGACCCGGTCGGCCATGGCGATGGCTTCTTCCAGGTCGTGCGTGACGAACACCACCGAGCCGGCGTTCTGCGACCAGAGCTGCAGCAACTCGTCCTGCATCAACGTGCGGGTCTGCATGTCCAGCGCGCTGAATGGCTCGTCCATCAGCAGGATCTGCGGGTTGTTGATGAAGGTCTGCGCCAGCGCCACGCGCTTGCGCATGCCGCCCGACAACTGATGCGGGTAGTGGTTGCTGAACTTGGCCAGCCCGACCTTGCGCACCCATTGTTCGGCAAGGCCATAGGCCTGGTCGCGGCCGGCGCCGCGGAACAGCGGCCCCGCCGCCACGTTGTGCAGCACCGAGCGCCACGGGAAGACCGCGTCGGCCTGGAACACAAAGCCGATGCGAGGATCGATGCCGGTCACGCGGTTGCCCATCAGCCGCACCTCGCCGGTGCTCGGCTTGAGCAAGCCGGTGATCAGGCTCAGCGTGGTCGATTTGCCGCATCCCGTCGGTCCGACGATGGCGACGAACTCGCCCTTGCCCACGCGCATGGAGAAGTCGCGCAAAGCCACGGTGGCAGTGCCATCGGGCGCGATAAAGCGGCAGGAGACACGCTCGAATTCGATGGCCGGCACGTCTTGCGGTACGGTATTGGTCATGAGGGTTCCTTGCAGTCCGCGCGCGCCGGCGGCGCGGACCGGTTGTTCGCCTGGCGCCTTACTTGGCGGCGCGGTCGACGAACTCGTTGGTAAACGTGCGGCCCAGTTCGATGTGCTTGCCCTTGACAGTCGGATCGAACGAGGCGAGCACCTTGAGCACCGTTTCTGGGCCGCCGGCGGGCATCCTGCCGTCGTCCGTGAACATGGGCAGCGAGGCGCCCAGGGCCTTGACGTAGAGCTCGCGGTTACTGCCGTAGTAGTCCTTGGGCATCTTCTGCGCGATCTCCTCGGCGCTGTGGGTCTTGATAAAGCGCATGGTCTTGACGAAGGCACGCGCCAGCTTCTGCACCTGCTCCTTGTGCCCCTCCACCCAGGCGCGCTGCATATAGAGGCTGGAGGCCGGGTAGAGCCCGCCCAGCGCCTGGGTGGTGCCCTCGGCCGTGCGCATGTCGACCAGCACCTGCGCCTCGCCGGTCTTGAGCAATTGCGAGATGGTGGGCTCGGTGGTCATGCCGGCATCGATGCGGCTCTGGCGTATCGCGGCCATGAAACTGTTGTCGGCACCGACCGGCAGTACCGTGTACTGGCTGGGCGCCACGCCCGCCTTGAAGGCCAGGTACTGCGTCAGGAAGTTGGTCGACGAGCCCAGGCCGGTCACACCTAGCGTCTTGCCTTTCACGTCGGCCATGCTCTTGATCTGGCCGGCCGCGCGCGTGGCCACCATCTCCACCTCGCCCGGCACCTTGCCGAACACCACCACGGCCTCCACTTCCTTGCCCTTGCTTTGCAGGTCAATGGTGTGATCGTAGAAGCCCACCACGCCCTGCACCGCGCCGGCCAGCAGTTCGTTTTCGGCGTCGACCCCGGCCGGTTGCGAGAGGATCTCGACGTCCAGCCCCTCTTCCTTGAAGTAGCCCAGCTGCTCGGTCAGCCTGGCCGGCAGGTAGATGATCTTGGTCGCGCCGCCCACCATGATCGATAGCTTGCCATCGGCCGCCTGCGCCGTGTGCGCGACCGCAAGTGCTGCAAAGACAACTGCGAGCGCGCCCTTCCTGTATGCATTCATCTTTGTCTCCCTTGTTTTGCTGGCGCCAGGTCTTGGTGGCCGGGCCATTATTGGGCTCTGGTGATGGGACGCCTCCGCGCTCGCCGAGGCCATAGCGCGGGGTTCGAATCATTCTAGGCAGCGCAAACCTTCACGCAGCTTTCGCCGCATCTCAGGGAATATCCCGATACGGTGTGGTGTCCTGCGGCGGCGCGGGCAGTGGTAAAAGGAGACCCCGGTAACTGTAGGTCCTCACCAGAGTGGTTCATGAAGGTATTGCTGATCGAAGACAACGCTTCGCTCATCCACTGGCTGGCGAGGCTGTTGAAGGAAGAGCGCTTCATGGTCGATACCGCGCTGGACGGCGAGTACGCCGATCAGTTGCTGCAGACGCAGAGCTATGACGTGGTGCTGCTCGACCTGCAGATCCCGCGGCTGGCCGGGAAGAGCGTGTTGCGCCGGCTGCGCTCGCGCCGCAACAACGTCCCGGTGCTGGTGGTGACCGCAAGCGCATCGGTCGACGAGAAGGTGGAGTGCCTCGGCCTGGGCGCCGACGACTACCTCGTCAAGCCTTTCGAAGTGCGGGAACTGGTCGCGCGCATCAAGGCCCTGGCGCGGCGGCAGACCGGAGAGAAGCAAGCCGAGCTGGCCTGCGGCGACCTCACCTACAACACCGACACGCGGCAGTTCTACGTGGCGGGGGAGCTGCTTTCGTTGCGGCTGAAAGAGCACACCGCACTGGAAATCCTGATGATGCGGCTAGGCAAGACTGTGTCCAAGGCAAGCCTCATGTCGGGCGTGTACTCGCTCGACGAGGAGGCCAGCGAGGACGCCATCGAGATCTATATCCACCGCATCCGCAAGAAACTCGAGGGCTGCCAGGCCACCATCATGACGCTGCGCGGCCTGGGCTACCTGCTGCAGCAAAAGCAATGATCCACAGCCTGCGGGTACGGTTGCTGCTATGGCTGCTGGTGCCGCTGGCGGCCTTTGTCGGCATCAGCAGCTACGCCGCCTACCTGAGTGCGGCGGATACCGCAAACCGTGTGCAGGACCGCGCGCTGCAGGCTTCGGCCGATGTCATCGCGGGCCATATCGCGTGGGCGGACGGGCGCATCACGGTGCAGGTGCCACCGTCGGCGCTGTCTCTGTTCGACTCGCCCTATGGCGACCACGTTTTCTACAATGTGGTCGACGATCGCGGCCGGATCCTGGCCGGTAATCCGCGGTTCGAGCAACCGCCGATGGCGGGCGCCTCCAGCCCCGTGTTCTACTCTTCGCAGTTTCAGTCGCAGCCGGTGCGGGTAGTGCAAGCCACCCGCACGATGTTCGACTCCGGAGAGGCCCGCAAGGTCACCGTCACCGTGGGGCAGACGCTGATCGGCAACCACGAGCTGGTCCGCAGCCTGCGCATGCCGGCGCTGCTGCGCGAGGTGGTGATGCTGCTGATGGCAGTGGGGCTGGTGATGATCGGGCTCACGGTGGAACTGAGCCCGCTGCTGCGCGTGAAAGACGAAGTGGCGGGACGCGACCCGATGGATCTGGTACCGGTGAGCGCAATCGACCTGCCGCAGGAATTGCGGCCCATTGTCGAGGCGATCAACCAGTGCATCCAGCGCCTGAACGAATATGTGCGCCAGCAAAAGCGCTTTATCGCCGATGCCGCGCACCAGATCCGCACCCCGCTCGCGGTGCTGGGGGCGCAGCTGGAGTTTGCCGCGCGGGTGGACGATGAGGCGAGGCTGCGCGAGATCCTCGGCTCGATGGAGACCAGCACGCAGGCCATGACCAACCTGGCCAACAAGCTGCTGTTGCTGTCGCAGGCTGAAGCCGCGCGCAGTGCCGGTGCCGCGCAACAAGGCGCGGACCTGGTGCCGCTGGTGACCGCCGTGCTGGAAGACATGGTGGTGCTGGCGCAGCGCAAGGGCATCGACCTGGGCGCCGAGCTGGCGGTCGGCAGTGCGCGGGTGGGCGTCAACGAGTGGATGATGGCGGCCGTGGTATCCAACCTGGTCGACAACGCGATCCGCTACACGCCGGCGCAAGGCCAGGTCACCGTGGCCCTGACGCTCGAGGCGAAATGCGCCGTCCTCGCGGTGAGCGACAACGGCCCCGGCATTCCCGCTGAAGCGCGGCCCAAGGTATTCGATCGTTTCTATCGCAACGCGCTGCCGAACCAGGAAGGCAGCGGCCTGGGGCTTGCCATCGTCAAGGAGATCGTGCTGACGGCGCAAGGCCAGGTGAGCCTGAGCGCGGGCATCGGCGGGCGCGGCGTCACGCTGACGGTGCGCCTGCCCCTGGCCGCCTGAGTGCCGGCGCCGGTGCAGGACACCGATGTCGGCACTGAAGCGTCGCCCTTAGTCCACCACCTTGCCGCGCTGCGCCTTGACCTGGCTGCGCTGGCTCTTGCCTTCGAGGCGCCGCATCTTCGAGCCGAAGGTGGGCCGCGTGGGACGGCGCGTGCGCGGCGGCGTGGCCACGCTGCGCACCAGGTCGTGCAGGCGCTGCACCGCCTCTTCCCTATTCATCTCCAGGCTGCGGTGCTGCTGCGCCTTGATCACCACCACGCCATCGCGCGTGATGCGGTGGTCATGCAGTTGCAGCAGCCGCGCCTTGTGCCCTTCCTCCAGCGAGGAGGCACGGACATCGAAGCGCAGGTGCACCGCGTTGGACACCTTGTTGATGTTCTGCCCGCCGGCGCCTTGCGCGCGGATCGCGGTGATCTCGTATTCGGTGTGGGGGATGGTGATGTCGGGCAGCATGGGTCGCATGATAGCAAGGGCCGGTGCGGCCTGCTCCCATGCGCTAGCCGTGTGCTAGCGGGCCGACGGCAGCTCGCCCCAGGCCACCAGGATCCGCTGGATGCTGCGCGCGTAAGCGTCGCGCTGGCTTGGCGATTCGGAGTGGTAGGCGCCGATGGCGCGCCAGGTGTTGCCATGCTTCACCATCTTTTGCTTTAGCAGCCAGGCGGCGACATAGACGTTGACGCATGAATCGGTCAGCGCGCGGCTCGGCACGCCCTGGCGTGCCAGGTCGCTGAAATGCACCGAGTTGATCTGCAACTGCCCAACGTCGATCGACCCGTTCGCATTGCGGTTCACCGCGGCGGGATCCCCCTTCGATTCGAACCACGCGATGGCGCGCAACACCGAAGGATTGACGCCCTGGTAGGTGCCCGCCTCCTCGAAGCAATCCTGCGCGCGGGCGGCGCCATGAAACAGCAACACCGACAACGCCAGCACGCAGCCGGCCAGCGTGCCGGCATGCCCGCTGCGCGGTCGCGTGCCGGCTGGCTTCCTCTGCGCGTTAGCGGACACGATTGACGCCCTCGCTTGCCAGACGCTGGCGACGATCGTCCACCGGGCCGGGCGGGGACGATTGCTGCAGGGCCTGGTCAAGCTGATGTGCGATCTTGTCCAGGTACGCACGCGAGGCGTCGGAGACCACCAGCCGCACTACGGGCGCGAGGCTCTTGCGTTCCTGCGCGGGCGGCGCTTTCATCCTGGCCCTGGCGGTGTGCCCCACGTGCGGCGCGCTGAGCTCGTCATTGCCGCTCGCGGGCGGCAACATGGCCAGCGAAGGCAGGGGTGGGTAGACCTTGTCCGCCGCAGGCGCGGCTGCGGCTGCGGCTGCAGACAAGACAGGACGGGCATCGGCGCCAGGCTCGGCGGCAAAGGCCGGCATGGCCAGCGACAGGCTGGCTGCGAACAGGGTGAGGCGGTGCATCGGCTGCGGCTCCTTATTGCGTTATTGCGATTGCGCCGTCTTGATGGTGACGCTGTACGGCTGGCTTGCGCCGGCCGTCAGGTTCTCGAGGTGGACCGCGGCGCTTCGCTGTGCCGGCACGCCTTTCCAGATCGCCTGGTTGAGGTAGGGCAGATCCTGGCCAAGCGCGGTGACGACGATGGTGGCCGGCTGCTTCTGCCGGGCCGCCAGCGCCCCCGCTTTGGCGAGCACGCCCGCGAGTTGCGCATCGCGCGCGCCAAGCGCGTCCGGCGGGATCACAAAACTCGCAATCGCGCTCTCCGGCGCCGGTGCTTGCGCCGCCGTGAAGGCAGGCAGTTGGGCGCAACCTGCCAGCACTAGCAGCGCTGCCGCGCCCGCCAGCGGCATCGCCAGGCGCCTTGCCAACGCGCCCGGCAGCCGCGAATGAGCAAGTGCCCGGCAGGCCCGTTCGCGGGGCGCTTTGTCTGCGATATTGCACATGGAATGGCTTCCCGAGGCGTTTGATGCGGGCTATTTACGCATTGGGCCGACCGGGCGAAAAGGCGCAATTAAGGGTGAAAAGCGCTTCTGTTTGCTGATTGACAGTCCCTCCCGCCAGGCAGCCGTAAAGCGCCCGGGCGCGGCTACGAGCCGGTCATGGCACATTCGCCCAAGCCACGTGCTCGACAGGCCGCCCGGCGCAATTTATAAATGCGCCTTGCGCCACACCGCCCGCGCCGCCGGAAACCACCCGCAGCGGTCCCGCCGCTACCCGGAATGTACCGAGGCGCGTTGGGGCTGTATCAACGGCACAACGTGCGCACAGGTGACGTTCGAACCAGCCGAGGAAGAAGTCCGACCTGTTCGTGATCTGGTTCTGCACGTCGGACGCGAACCGCGCTTGGTGTCCCGACAGCACGAGCAGGGAGCAGCGAAACGTGGGTAGCCGCCGCATCTGAGGGCGCATCTTCGGCAGTTTGATCAGGTGTTCGATATCCGGGGAGAACCCAGTGTTCTTCATATCCAGGTCAGCTACGCCAGCGCCGGCAGCGACACCGGCCGGAAGTCTGGCGTGAAGGCATGCTGCGCCTGCGCCGGCGCTCCGACCAGGACGTGGACAGCTTCATCACCCGGCCCGCGGGCTCTGCCGGATGGTCGATGTCGGTACTGGACCATCAGCGGAAGATCCACACGCGGATCGATCGATAGGTGCAACTGGTACGTGCTGGAGGCTGGCGAGGCGGCAACGCCGTGTGCTGGAGCGAGCGTTTTTGCCTGCCGTTGCTGATGCTGGACCAGCAAGGCCATGTGATTTGGCGTACGACCGCCATTGCCATCGGGCCGCTGCCAAGTGACGTCTTCGACATCAATGACGGCGGCTACGTCCTGAATGACGTCAACGCGGACATCGAGCCTGACTGAGCGGTATCTGACTGCTGCTGAGCGGTAACTGATTCAACTGGGAATTTTGGTGCGCCCGGCTGGGATCGAACCAGCAACCCCTGCCTTCGGAGGGCAGTACTCTATCCATTGAGCTACGGGCGCACAGGGTATGACGAGGTACAACACGGGCAGCGCGCGAGTGCCGCTGCCGGAAAGTCCGATAGGATACCGTGTTTGGCGGGAGACGTCCACGGCAGGCTGAAAAGTGCGGCCTGATGACGTCTCTTGCAAGCCGCTTTTGCCTCCATGCGGTAGGTCTTTGAGGCTATAATCGCGAGTTATTTGTGTAAAAACGGGGCTGCGCAACGTCCACATCAGATCCGGGGATGATGGTGCCGCGCCCTGCCGGCTGGCCCGTTTCGGGGCAGTTGGCACCGGATAATAGTCCGATGCGCGCAATTGGCCAGGGGAAATTGGCCACCGAGCAAGCGGCCACATAAGCAGCCGATCGCGAGCGGCCACAGGTTTCCTGCAAAATTGAGAGTTGAGTATGAGCGACGTCCACAACGCACAAGACGAACACGAGTCTCCCATCAAGACCCCCAAGCAGCTGATCGCTGTGGTGATTGCCGCCTTCCTGGTGCCAATCATCGTGATCATCCTGCTGGTCAACTTTGTCGGACACGGTGCCAAGGAAGGTGCGGGCGCAACCGCTACCGCGGAAGCCGTCAATGACCGCATCAAGCCGGTCGCCTCGCTCGAACTGAAGGACCCGAACGCACCGCGCGTCTACAAGACGGGCGAGCAGGTCTATAAGGAAGTCTGCGCCGCCTGCCACGCCACCGGTGCTGCCGGCGCGCCCAAGTACGGCACCGCCGGCGACTGGGCTCCGCGCATCGGCCAGGGCTTTGCCGGCCTGCTGAACTCCGTGCTGCACGGCAAGGGCGCCATGCAAGCCCGTGCCGGCACCACCGCCGACGACTACAGCGATTACGAACTCGGCCGCGCCGTGGTCTACATGGCCGACGCCGGTGGCGCCAAGTTCCCGGAACCCGCCGCTCCGGCTACGGCTGCTGCTTCGGAAGCGGCTGCGGCGCCTGCCGCTGCCGCTGCTCCGGCCGCTCCCGCAGCTGCCCCCGCCGCCGCTGCTCCGGCCGCTCCCGCAGCTGCCCCCGCCGCCGCTGCCGCACCGGCTGCTGCAGCCGCTGCGCCGGCTTCCGCAGAAGTGGGCAAGAAGGTTTACGACCAAGTCTGCGCCGCCTGCCACGCAGCGGGTGTTGCCGGTGCGCCGAAGCTGGGCGACAAGGCCGCCTGGGCACCGCGCCTGAAGGAAGGCATGGACGCCGTGCACGCCTTCGCCCTGAAGGGCAAGGGCGTGATGCCGCCGAAGGGTGGCTACGCCGGCCCGGACGCCGACGTGATGGCCGCAGTGGACTACATGGCCAACGCTTCGAAGTAAGCCCAAGCACTCTCAGCAAAAAAGCCCGCGGCATGCCGCGGGCTTTTTGTTTTCCGGTCGGCCTTATGTAGGAGTTGGGCCAGCCTCCGATAGCGAAGCCGGCCCTTCGGCTCCCTAGACTTAGCTCATCACTAATCTGGGGGCAAACGTGGGAATCCAGGCAGCCAAGACCGCAGCTATCAAGGTTTCAAGGCTAGAAGGACAGCTACTGCGACTACGCAAGGAAGTTGAACGCTGTCAGGCGGAAATCAGGGCGATTGAGGAAAAACTCGCCGCATTCAGAATTGTCATGCCTGAACTGGCGGACGGCGAGCTCGTCCCGGCACTACCCCCTCGCGCACCAAGCAAGCCCAAAGATGGGTCTCTCGCCTATGGCGAACGCGCTCGCATGATTCTGGACTACCTCCGTCGCCAAGAAGGAAAGCCAGCGACCACCATGGAGATAGTTGCCCACATTCTCAACGCGAAGGACATCGTCCTACCGTCGATGGCGGAGCGCGAAGAGTTTCGGCGGCGAGTGAAGCACCGTCTCCGGGAATATGAGAAAAAAGGACTGGTCGAGCGACGAACTACGTCACAGGAGACTAGCGAAGTGAGTTGGCAATTGAAGCTTACGGCCACAACGCCCGCTGTAGCCCGTCGTCTGTCTGCGCTGCCGTCCAGCTTTCCTGTGGCTTAGTGGGCCTTCGGCGAATCCACCGCTTTAGTTTCGTCAGGGCAGACTCAGGTCTGCCCTTGTCGCCCCAGTATTTTACGAACGGCTCCGCGTGCTGGCCCAGGCCAATTGCCCTTAGCGCGACGTTTAGCCGCTCCTGGAGCCCGCCGACAGGATGCCGATTATCTTCCCGCCAAGCGCACTCCATCGCGTAGTACAGGAGGTACTTGGGCGTCGCCTTCAGGTAAATGCCACGCATCATCGAACGGAACCGGTTGAAGTAGCTCTCTGCCTGGTTCTGGTTCCACCCTTGTTCGGTCGCATATTCCACGCTGTGGTTCACAGGCCTAAGCTCGTATTCCGCTGCCAGGCTTGTGTAAGCAGCGGCCTGGTCGGTGTAAACCACTGAGCCCGGCCTCACGAACCGACGAACGATTTCCAACACAGTCGCCTCGTCTTCTGCCTTTATGGGAATTGGCAGTGTCCGAACCGCGCCCTTCCGTCGGCCGCCTTGCAGGCGCAGCACGAGGACTGCCTGCTTATTTGGGTTCGTCTTGCCTGCGCTGGTCTTCCGCCCCTTCTTTGTATGCTCTCGTTCGGGCCGCACGTATTTGAACACCCAGCACGCGTCAATCTCGACCTCGCCCTCCAAGGGTGAGAAGTCATAGCCCATACAGATGGCGCAGCGAATCTTGTGCAAGAGCACAAACGCAGTCTTGTAGCTCACATTCAGGTGATGCGACAGGTCAACCGCGCTACGGCCCTTTGAGGTGGTCACAAAGTAGTAAATCGCCTTAAGAATCAATGACAACGGCAGCTTGCAGTTGGCAAAGATGCTTCCCGAGATAACAGAGAAATGGGCCCGGCAGCTAGAGCAACGCCAGCGTCCACGATGATTTTCGCAGGCTGGCTTTTCTCGCCGGTGGGCCGATGAGATATCGCCGCACTTCGGGCAGACAGGGCAGTCGAAGGAACCGCCGACACGACGCCAGCGCAGGTCGGCAAAATACCGCTCTTGCGCGTCCGGATTGCCCCTCAAGGATTCGAAGATATTTCCCGCAAGCGTACGAAACCGCGCCGTCAGGAAAGGATGAGCCGCCATGCCTGTTCCAATTGATAACCTAATTGGTACAGTCACCACGGCTTAGATTTCTGCTTGTGAAGGGTGACACTCTCTGCTCAATGCGAGCCCTTCAATGCTAGCCGCTAATCAGCCAAGAGACAAAAGCCCGCGCGAACGCGGACTATTAATCACATTTTGGTGACTCCAGGCCTCTACTCCATTGGCTGTGACGCTGGAGTATCAAGCCTGCAGCCTCGCCACGCAGTCCCGTAGCGCAGCCGAGAACTCAGGGGCCGACAAATCAATCCCAGCCAGCGCTAACGACATCAGAAGTTGTTCCATCCCCTCAATGACGCCGACAACACGAGCATTCTCGATAGAGTTATCCGGGGGGCCTGGGATAGCTCGCCCAAGCTCCGACTCAATGTTGGCTTTTCCGGCGCTCACCTCAATTTCGATTTCGAACGGCAGCGAAAAGTGTTTGGTTCGTGGTGTTTGCACTTGGACCTCGGTAATGAATGCTCAGCGACCAAAAGTATAGGCTTCGCCATTCGCGGACCTCTGGCTTCGGCGCTGAACCGACAACATTAGTAGGCTGTTGGCCCAACTCCTACATAAGGCCGTTTCCGGTGACTTAAACCACCCGCGAGTAGCGCGTTGGCATCGGCAGCGGCGTACCTACATCAGCGCTCCGGGTGGCAACCGGCTCCATCCGCCGGCCATCCTCACGCAGGAAACCGTCGAACACCATGGCCAGGCGACGCACCAGCAAGCGCCCCAGCGGGGTCACCTCGATGCGGCCGGGCTCGCAACGCACCAGCCCGTCCTCGGCCAGCTGCGCCAGTTCCGCAAGCTCTGCCGCGAAATGCGCAGCAAAATCGATGCGGTGACGCGCTTCGACCGCCGCCACGTCCAGCACGCCATTGCACATCAGGGCGCCAATGACATCGCGCCGCAAGTGATCTTCATTGCGCATGGCGAAGCCGCGCATCACCGGCAGCACGCCGGCGTCGAGGCCACGGTAGTAGTCATCCAGCGTGCGGGCGTTCTGCACGTAGCGGCCCGCCACCGCGCCGATCGACGAGACGCCGAAGCCAAGCTGGTCATGGCCGGCGTGGGTGGAATAGCCCTGGAAGTTGCGCTGCAGCCGGCCCTCGCGCTGGGCCACGGCGAGCGCGTCGTCCGGCAGCGCGAAGTGGTCCATGCCGATGTAGACGTAGCCCGCGGCGGTGAGCTGCCCGATGGTGCCGACCAGGATGTCGAGTTTTTCGGCGGCGGCCGGCAGCGCGCGTTCGTCGATGCGCCGCTGCGGCTTGAACACATGCGGCAGGTGTGCATAGCTGTACACCGAGAGCCGGTCCGGGCGCATCGCCAGCACCTGCTCGACCGTGGCGGCAAAGCGCGCCGTGGTCTGGTGCGGCAGGCCGTAGATCAGGTCCATGCTGACCGAGTGGAAACCAAGCCGGCGCGCGGCGTCGACTACCGACTGCGTCTCGGCCAGCGATTGCACGCGGTGGATGGCGCGCTGGACCTCGGCATCGAAATCCTGCACGCCCAGGCTGATGCGGTTGAAGCCGAGCTCCGCCAGCAGCGCCATCTGCGCGTCGCCGATGCGGCGCGGGTCGATCTCGATGGCGTGCTCGCCCTCGGGCAGCAGGCGGAAGTGCTGGTGCAGCGCGTCCATGACGCGGCGCATCTCTGCGGGATCGAGGAAGGTCGGCGTGCCGCCGCCCCAGTGCGACTGCACCACCTCGCGCCGCGCACCGAGCTGCTGGGCCACCAGCGCCATCTCGCGTGCCAGGTAGTCCACGTAACGGGCGCTGCGGCGGTGGTCCTTGGTGATGATCTTGTTGCAGCCGCAGTAGTAGCAGATGTTCTCGCAGAACGGCACGTGCACGTACAGCGAGAGCGGCGCGGCGGCGTTGGTAGCGTTGGTAGCGTTGGTGGCGCAATCGGCCAGCGCCTGCCGGTAGTCCTGCGCGCCGAAGCCGCCGTGGAAGCGGTCCGCCGTCGGATACGAGGTGTAGCGCGGGCCGTTGACATCCATGCGGGCCGCCAGCGCGCGAAAGTCCGACAAGGCGTGCCGGTCCGGCGCCGCCGCGGCCCGTGCCGCCGACTTGCCGGTGCAGGCGGCGCCGCATTTGCCGCTGCAGGCAGGGGATGGGCTCGACGCGGCGATGGGGATGGACATTGCGTTGGAGAACGGGGCGGGGGCAGTTGCAGCCATGGGGCGGCCTTCGTCGTGGATTCGATGGCTCATCGTAGGGCGCGCCGCCCGCGCCTGCGTTGACCGGGGTCAAGCCGCGGCCCTTGACACGCCGCGCGCCGCGGCGGGGGCATGCCCCGCGTCATGCCAGTGTCACCTGGGCCGGGTAGGCTGCGCGGCGCTCTTCCCAATCACGCAATTCCTCTGCACCTGGCCTCGCGGGTTCCCATGCAAGTTTCTTCCCTGATTGCCACCCCGGCGCGGCTGCCGCGCCGCCGGGTCCTGGCCGCACTTGGCAGCGCCATGATGGCGCCCGCCTCCCTGCTGGCGCAGTCGCCACCACGGCGTGCGCTGGTGATCGGCCACCTGGTGGACCGCGGCGGCGCCCAGGCCGACCTCGCGCGCGACTACCTGGCGGGGGCCAAGGTCATGTTCGACGCGGCCAACGCCGGCGCGCGCGAGCCGCGCGTAGTGCATGTGGTGCGCGAGGTCGACGCGGATCCGCGCGCGGCCACCGCGCAGGCGCTGTCGCTGGTCGACGGCGAGCGGGCTGAATTGCTGTTCGGTCCCAGCGACGCCCTGCTACCGGTGCTGGCCGCCTCGCCCGAACTGGCCCGGCGCGGCGTGCAGATCGTGGCGCCGTTGTCGGGGCTGTCGCTCTCGGCGGATCACGTCTGGTACACCCGGGCCGACTACCGTACCGAGCTGGACGCGGCCATTCGGCAGTTGCGCAGCTATGGCCTCAAGCAGCTGGTGCTGGCCGTGGCGCCGGATTTTGCGGCCGGCAGCCTGGCGAGCGGCACGCCGTGGCGGCGCCAGGTCGACCAGGAGACCGGATTGCAGGTCCTCACGCTGGACGCCGGAAGAGGCAACGAGGCTGCCGCGCTGGCGCAGCGCATCGCCACCGCGCGCCCGGCCGCGGTGATCGTGGCGGGCGATACGCTGACCTACGGCAATCTCGGCCGCGCGCTGGCGGCGCGGGGCTGGTACGGCTTCCTGGTGGGCTTGTCCGCGGTCAATTCGCTGGCGGCGCGGGAGATTCTTGGCGCCGGCTACAACGGCGGCATCGTGCTGACCCAGATCGCCCCGGGCCCGCAGGATCTGACCCTGCGCGTGGTCAAGGAGCATGTGGGCCGGATGAAGCAGTTCCTGGACGAGCCCGCCTCGCCGGCCACGCTGGCCGGCTACATCGGCGCGGCCTGGCTGGTGCGCACGGCCTTGTCCGGGCCGCGCGGGGCAACCCCGGCGGACCTGCGGCGCGCGCTGCAGGCCCGCGTCGACGTGGGCGACTTCGTGCTGGATTTCACGCACGGCACGCGCGGCTCGCAGTATGTGCAGCTCGCGGCGATGGGCGGCGGCACGGCACGGTGAGCGGTAGCGCGGGCACCGGGCCGCGCGCGGCTCAGGCGCGCGGCAGTACGATGCGCACCCGCAGGCCGCCCTCCGGGCGGTTGGCCAGGCTGAGCTCGCCGCCGTGGCGCGAGACGATATCCGAGGCGATCGACAGGCCCATGCCGACCCCGCCGGTGGTACGGTTGCGCGAGGATTCGAGCCGATAGAACGGCTCCAGCACGCGCGCCATCTCCTCCGGCGGGATGCCGGGGCCGTTGTCGCACACATCGATCACCACCCGCTCGGCACTGTCGGCCAGCTCGATGCGCGCGCTGCCGCCGTAGCGGTGGGCGTTCTCTACCAGGTTGACCACGGCCCGGCGCAGTTCGGCCGGATAGGCCAGCAGCGGCTCGGCGTCACCGGACAGGGTGACGTCCTGGCCGATCTCCGTGGCATCGTCTACCACAGCCTGCAGCAAGGCATGCACATCCACCCGCTGGCGCGGCGCGGCGGCGCCGTCGCGCTCGCGCAGGTAGTACAGGGTGGCATCGATCAGCCCGTTCATCTCCGCCAGGTCCTGGCGCAGGCGATAGCGGACCCGGTTGTCGTCGACGCCTTCGATGCGCAGGCTCATGCGCGTGAGCGGGGTGCGCAGGTCGTGGGACACGGCGGCCAGGAAGCGCGATTGCTGTGCCAGCTGGGTGCGGATGCGCTGCTGCATGTGGTTGAAGGCCTTGGCCGCGGCGCGGGCCTCGGCCGGGCCGCTGTCTTCGTCCAGCGGCGGGGCATGCACGTCCTGGGCAAGCCGGCCGGCGCTGCTGGCCAGGCGCTGGACGGGCCTGGCCAGCAGGCGCGCGCCCACCCATGACGCGGCCACGATGGCGGCAAGCTGGAACAGCAGCCCCAGGCGGGGTGGCCCCAGACCATGCGTGCGGCGCTGGCGGTGGGGCGGCACGGGAGCGCCGCTTTCACCGTTGTCCGCGCGCGCCCCGGCATCCGGCGGCGGCGGCGGCGGCTCGCCCCGCTGCCCCTCTTCGCCCGGAGGCGGCCCAGGCGGAAGCTCGTCACCGGGGGCGAAGCTGAATCCGGTATGCCCCGGGCGCGGGAACACGCTCTCGATGACCGTCACGCCGAGCAGGTGCACGGCCAGCATGATCGCGGCCATCACCAGGAACAGCCGGATGAACATGGAGTCGTGGCGGGCCACCCAGCCCGCGCGCTCAGGCTTCGACGGCGCCGGTGAAGACATAGCCCTCGCCTCGGACGGTACGGATCAGCGTCGGGTCGCGCGGATCGTCGCGCAGCTTCTGGCGCAGGCGCGAGACCAGCAGGTCGATGCTGCGATCGAAGACATCGAGATCGCGGCCGCGCGCCTGATTGATCAGCAGCTCGCGATCGAGCACGCGGTTCGGATGTTCGATGAATGCAAGCAGCAGCCGGAATTCAGCATTGGACAACGGCACCACGGTTTCCTCGCCGTCCACCAGCTGCCGCAGCGTGGTGTTGAGGCGCCAGCTACCAAAGCGCAGTTCGTGGCCGCCCACCGCCGCCGGGCGCTTCACGCCGCCGCCCCGGGTGCGGCGCAGCACGGTGTGGATGCGCGCCACCAGCTCGCGCATCTCGAAGGGCTTGGTGACATAGTCATCGGCGCCCACCTCCAGCCCGACCACGCGGTCGGCCAGCTCGGTGCGCGCGGTGAGCATGATCACCGGCAGGTCGCCGCGCTCGCGGATCTCGCGGCACAGCGCCAGGCCGTTTTCGCCGCGCAGCGAGAGGTCGAGCACCACCAGGTCGTAGTCGCGCGTGGCCATGGCGGCGCGCATGGCGGCGCCGCCCTCGGCGCCATCGGCTTCGATGCCGAAGGTGGCGAGATACTCGGCCAGCATGGAGCGGATCTGCGGATCGTCGTCGACGATCAGCAAATGAAGGGGCGTGGCGGGAGAATGGTCCATCGGGTTTCGTCGTGCTTTGCAGTGGTTTGCCGCGTGGCGTATGGCATGTCGGCGGCAGGTTTGCTTCGGTATGGAAGCGGATCGGGGCGGCCCGGCAGGCGGCCGCCGCCAGGGATTGACTCTACCAGCCCGGCTTGACGGCCCGATAGGCAGGGTGTGGCCGCTTTGTACCGGGCTTGATACAAAGCGGCCCGCCCCGGGGACTCGCTTTGTACGGCATTGCTTGCGCGTGCTGACCAAGCGCTCAAGCAACAGGGGGCTAGCCTTTCTAAGATGTCATGTCGTTATCCCGCCGCTTTTGTGCCTGCAAGTTCCTGACAAGCAGGCAACGGCAGCCCGGCGCCCCGCTATGCTTGAAGCCATCGGCATCACGTCGGCGATCCCGGGCCTCTCCCCGCATGACCTCCATGGAGAATCCTTGTGACCCAGCCCCAAGCCTTGCTGCCCCGACTGCGTTCCCTGCCGTCCCTCGCCGTGCTGTGCGGCGCCTGCGCCTTGACGCTGCCGGCGCACGCGCTGCAGACCAGCGCGCCGGCCGTTGCCGGCCCCGGCCAGCCGGCGGCACCCGCATCGCTGCCCGAAGCGCTGGCGCTCACGCCTGCCCAGGCCGCCCTCTGGCAAGCCGCCCGGGCCGCCGCGCGGGAAGCGCATGCGCACGCGCTGGAACTGCAGGCACGCTTTATCCGCGAGGGTGGCGGCCCCGCTCTGTCGGAGGGGCCCGAGCCGTCGCTGCGCGCCCGCGCGGAGCGGGAAGACCGCCTGCACGACGCGCTCGACAAGGATCGCCGCGCCGCGCGCGATCGCTGGATCGCGTTTGAAGAAAGCCTGGATGCCGGCCAGCGCATGCGCCTGCGCGACATGCCGGAGGGTCGCATGCCGGGCTCGCCGCCGGGCCCGTTCGGCCCCGGTCCCCACCCGTTCCCCGGCGCCATGGCAGGCCCGATGCCCGGCCACGGACCGGCGCCCATGCCCTGCGCCTTCGGCGCGAACGGCCCGTTCGGCGTACCCGGCGCTGCGGAACCTCACCGACCAGGAGTGCCAGATGCCCAATAAGCCCCTCGACCACGCAGGCCCGCTCGCGGAAAACGCAGGCCGCCGCCGCTTCCTCGGCGGCGTTCTGGGAGGATCCCTCGGCGCCGGGTTGATGGGGCTGGCGGGTGATGCCGCCGCGCAACCCGCCGCCTGCCTGCTCACGCCGGCCATGACCGAGGGCCCGTTCTATATCGACCAGGCGCTGGTGCGCCGCGATATCCGCGATGGCCGGCCGGGCCAGTTGCTGCGGCTGAGGCTGGTCGTGGTGGACACCGACCGCGGCTGCGCGCCCGTGGCCGGCGCGCTGGCCAGCATCTGGCATTGCGATGCCGGCGGCAGCTACAGCGGCTACGACCAGCGCGGCATGCCGCCGCCGCCTGCGGGCGGCCCCGGCCCGGGTGGTGCCGGCATGCCCGCCGTGCCCGCCAGCGCCTCCCGCTTCCTGCGCGGCTTGCAGCCCACCGGCCCCGATGGCGCCACGCAATTCCTGACGATCTACCCGGGCTGGTACGGGCCGCGCGCGGTGCATATCCACCTGAAGATCCATCTCGGCAAGACCGAGGTGCTGACCACCCAGCTGTTCTTCGACGACGCCCTCAGCCGCGAGGTGCACCTCCAGCATGCCGCGTATCGCGCGCGGGGCGCTTCGCCAGTGCAAAACGCACAGGACGGCATCGCCGGCGCGCGCCCCAACCTGCTGCGGGTACGCCGCCTGCGGGACGCGGCCGGCACGCTGGAAGGCGAATTCACCCTGGGCATCGCGCGCGCCTGACAGCCACAGGATCTGGCGGATCCCTAAAAAAAACGCCCCCGGACTTAAGGTGCGGAGGCGCTGAACAGGGAAGAAGTCGGGCGTAATGCCCGGCCACGCCGCTCCGAAGGGACGGAACGACGCGGCACCTGGTCCAGTACTTCGGGCCAGGCACCGGCGATGTTAGACGGACATCGGGCGGGGGTCATGTCGCCCTTGTAGGCCAATGTATCGACTTTGTACGTTCGGCACCGGCATGGGGCACGGCACGCCATGCCGGCGCCGGTCATGCCGGGTTCTTGCCTGGCGCGCCGGGCGTTCCCAGCAGGGCCTTGAGCCCGGCCAGGCGGTCCTTGGGGCTCATGGCGGGCGTTTCGTCCTTGATCGCGGGCGCCTCCTCGAGCTTCATCTCGCCGATGAAGCGCGAGGGCTCGCACGAATAGGTATCGCGGGCGCGCTTGCGCTTCTTGCACCAGCTCAGGTGCAGGCTGCGCTGGGCTCGCGTGATACCCACATACATCAGGCGGCGCTCTTCCTCGATCTTTTCGTCGCTCATGTCTTCGTCTTCGCGGCAGTGGGGCAGGATGCCCTCTTCCACGCCGACCAGGAACACGTGCGGATATTCCAGCCCCTTGGAGGCGTGCAGCGTCGACAGACGCACCGCGTCGGGATCTTCCTCGCGGCCTTCGAGCATGCTCATCAGCGCCACCGTCTGGGTCAGCTCCAGCAGGTTCTTGCCCTCGTCGCCGAAGCCGTCGGCGGTGTCGAAGCCGGTAGCCTCTTCCGCCTCGCCCGTGGCTTCCGGCTTGGTGCCCTTGCGCTTGAGCCAGTCGAGGAATTCCAGCGTGTTGGTCCAGCGCGACTGGGCCTGGCGCTCGTCGAAGGTGTCGTACAGGTAGGCCTCGTAGTGGATGCCTTCCATCATGTCGTCAAGCACCTGCGTGGCGGGATCGCTGGCCGCGCGCCCGGCCAGGCGCACCATGGCCTCGCAGAACACCCGCAGCGGCTCCAGCTGGCGCGGCTGCAGCTTGCCTTCGATGCCGCCCATCATGGCCGCCTCGAACAGTGAAACCTTGGCCTGCCCGGCGAAGGTGCCCAGCACTTCCAGCGTGGTGTTGCCCACGCCGCGTTTGGGCGTGGTGATCGCGCGGATGAAGGCAGGATCGTCGTCCGGGTTGGCGATCAGGCGCAGGTAGGCGCAGATGTCCTTGATCTCGGCCTTGTCGAAGAAGCTCTGCCCGCCCGAGAGCACATAAGGAATGCGCTCGCGGCGCAGGATCTGCTCGAACAGCCGCGCCTGGTGGTTGCCGCGATACAGGATGGCGTAGTCGCGGAACTGCGCGCGCCGCTCGAACTTGTGGGCGGACAGGCGGAACACCACGGATTCCGCCTCGTGCTCCTCATCGTTCATCGGGTTGACGGCGATGGGGTCGCCCATGCCGTGCTCGCTCCACAGCTTCTTGTCGAACAGCTTGGGATTGTTGGAGATGACCGCGTTGGCCGCCTCCAGGATGCGCACGGTGGAGCGGTAGTTCTGCTCCAGCTTGACCACCTTCAGGTCGGGGAAATCGGTCTGCAGCAGCTTCAGGTTGTCCAGCGTGGCGCCGCGCCAGCCGTAGATGGCCTGGTCGTCGTCGCCCACCGCGGTGAAGGCCGGCGCGCGCAGGTGCGAGCCGCCGGCGAGCTGCTTGAGCAACTGGTACTGGCAGGCGTTGGTGTCCTGGTACTCGTCCACCAGGAAGTAGCGCAGCCGGTTCTGCCAGCGCAGGCGCACTTCCTCGTTGCGCGCGAACAGCTCGGCCGGCAGGCGGATCAGGTCGTCGAAATCCACCGCCTGGTAGGCGTGCAGCGTGGCCACGTAGTTGCGGTAGATCAGCGCGGCCTGGTGATCGTCGGGATTGTCGGCCTGGGCGATGGCGGTCTCGGGATCGACCATGCCGTTCTTCCACAGCGAGATGGTGCTCTGCACGCTGCGGATCAGCTTCTTGTCGGTGGAGGCAAGCTGCTCCTGCACCATGCCGAAGCAATCGTCGGAGTCCATGATCGAGAAACGCGGCTTCAGCCCCACGTGCTCCGCCTCGGCCCGCAGGATCTGCACGCCCAGCGAGTGGAACGTGCTGACCGTGATCTGCTTGATGGGGATGCGCTTGCCCTCGCGCGTAGTCTTGCCCTCCATCAGCTTGGCGATGCGCTCCTGCATCTCCTTGGCGGCCTTGTTGGTAAAGGTCACTGCGGCGATGTGCTTGGGCTGGAAGCCCTTGTCCTCGATCAGGTGAGCGATCTTCTGTGTGATCACCCGGGTCTTGCCCGAGCCGGCGCCGGCGAGTACCAGGCAGGGGCCGTCGAGGTAGCGAACGGCTTCGGATTGGGCAGGGTTGAGTCCGTGGGTCATGCGAGGCGGGTAATGACGGATGCGCAACGCGGCATGCGCGATTGCTGGGCGGAGGCTGGATGTTAACACGCGGCCATGGCCGGGCCTTGGACGGAAAAGAGTGTACTCACCGGCACGTAACACTTCGTAAGCCCGGGAGCCGCGGCCTTTCTGGCACGTCTAATTTCTATGTCCGGCCAGAGTGTGAGCCGTGCCGGATGCACTTCACCATACGTTGGGGGCAAACACGCTGGAGGCAATCATGAACACCCTGCATTCCCTGAGCAAGGCGGTCTTGATCGGTATCGCGGTAGCTGGCATGGCGGGCTGCGCCGATATGACACCAAAGCAGCGAAACACCGCAATCGGTGCTGGCGTTGGCGCAGTGGGTGGCGCAGTCCTGACGGGCGGTGACGCACTAGGCACCCTGGGCGGCGCCGCGGTAGGCGGTGTCATCGGTAACGTTACGACACCCAACCATCGCGGGCGGTAGTGCACCGCAGCAGGACAGCGACGCCGGCCGGGTGCGTTGACAAAGCCAGGACGCTCCCGTAAATTGCGCGCATCTGACCGGGAGAGCGCGCATATCTTGCGCCGCCGAAGGGGTATCACCCGAAAACTCTCAGGCACCATGGACTGGTTGGATCGGCTTGCAACATGCACACGATGCACGCCGTACTCTGGAGAGCGGCACCCGCCACTGATCGATTCCATCGACAGCCATGGTGAGCGTGCCCACCGAAGGGGCGCGCAAGGTTTGGGTTTCCAGCAACCGGGATCCGCCTTGTAATCTCTCAGGTATCGAGGACAGAGGGGTCATCCGCCGCAGCGGATTTGGCAGCGCCATGGCGCGCCGAATCCTGCGGTGGATGGCCCTTTTTTCGTTTTCGAACCGAGATTTGCCTTCCCCCGAGGATTCCATGACGCTCCAGGCCACGCCCCTCAACGCCATCCACCGCGCCCTCGGCGCCCGCATGGTCGACTTTGGCGGCTGGGACATGCCGGTCAACTACGGCTCCCAGATCGAGGAACACCATGCCGTGCGCAGCGATGCTGGCATGTTCGACGTCTCCCACATGTGCGTGGTCGACCTCAAGGGCGCCAATGTGCGCCCCTTCCTGCGCGGCCTGCTGGCCAACAATGTCGACAAGCTGCAAACGCCGGGCAAGGCGCTGTACTCCTGCATGCTGGATGAAAAGGGCGGCGTCATCGACGACCTGATCGTCTATTTCTTCGCCGAGGACCACTTCCGCCTGGTGGTCAACGCCGGCACCGCGAACAACGATATCGAATGGATCGCCGCACGCAACGCCGCCACCAATAGCGGCGTGAAGATCACGCCGCGCCGGGGCGACAATGCGCCCGACGGCGCGGCCCCGCTGGCCATCGTTGCCGTGCAAGGCCCCAACGCCCGCGCCAAGGTGTGGAGCGCTTTCCCCTCGACCCAGCCCAGCGAAGCCCTGAAGCCGTTCAACGCCGTGGTGGTGCATGACCCCGCCCTCGGCGAAGTCATGGTGGCACGCACCGGCTATACCGGCGAAGACGGTTTCGAGCTGGTAGTGCCGGCCGAGAACGTGGCCGGCCTGTGGGAAAAGCTGATCGCCGAGGGCGTTCGCCCCGCCGGCCTGGGCGCGCGCGACACGCTGCGCCTGGAAGCCGGCATGAACCTGTACGGCCAGGACATGGATATCCACACCTCGCCGCTCAACGCCGGCCTGGCCTGGACCGTGGACCTGCAAAGCGAACGGGACTTCACCGGCAAGGCGGCCCTGGTCGCCGGCGGCAAGACCCAGCAGTTCGTCGGCCTGATCCTGCGTCCGGCCAACGGAAAGGCGGGCGGCGTGCTGCGCGCCCACCAGAAGGTCATCACCCCGGCCGGCGAAGGCGAAATCACCAGCGGCACCTTCAGCCCCTCGCTCAGCCAATCCATCGCTTTTGCCCGCCTGCCGCTCGACGTTGCCGTCGGCGCCGAGGTGCAGGTCGAGATCCGCGACCGCAAACTCGCCGCGACTGTGGTTAAACTGCCGTTTGTGCGCAATGGCAAGGCACTCGTGAGCTGAACGCTCGCACCGGTCACAGCGCGCCTGCCGGCGGTTTCCCGATCGACGATCGACACCCCCCGCCCGGCTGGCGCTGAAAAACAAATTGAATCTGGAGCAATCCCATGAATTTCCCCGCCGACCTGAAATACACCGAGTCCCATGAGTGGGTGCGCGTCGAAGCCGACGGCACGCTGACCATCGGCATCACCGACCACGCGCAGGACGCGCTGGGCGACATCGTCTTCCTGGAGCTGCCGGAAGTGGGCAAGTCGGTCGGCGCCGGCGACGCGCTGGCCGTGGTGGAATCGGTCAAGGCCGCATCCGACATCTACGCCCCGGTGGCTGGCGAAGTCATCGCCATCAACGATGCCGCCGCCGCCGCGCCGGAAAGCGTCAATGCCGACGCCTTCGACGCCTGGCTGTTCAAGCTCAAGCCGGCCAACAGCGACGACGTGAACGGCCTGATGTCGGCCGACGCCTACAAAGCCAACGTCGGCGCCTGATGCCAGACCGTCATTCCCGCCGCCACGGGAATGACGGATGAAGATTGACGCGACGCGCCGGGCCGACCACCCGCCGCACCGCTCCCACGAGATCCTTGCCATGAACGCCCCCCTGCCCATGACTGCCGCCCAAGTTGCCCGGCCCACGCTGGCCGAACTGGAGGCGCGCGACGCCTTCGCCTCCCGCCATATCGGCCCCGATGCCGCCGAACAACAGCACATGCTCAAGGTGCTGGGCTATGACAGCCGCGCCGCGCTGATCGACGCCGTCATCCCCGCCGCCATCCGCCGCCGCGACGGCATGCCGCTGGGCGAGTTCACCGCGCCGCTGAGCGAAGAAGCCGCGCTGGCCAAGCTGCGTGGGCTGGCCAGCAAGAACCGCGTGCTCAAGAGCTTTATCGGCCAGGGTTACTACAACACGCTGACCCCGGGCGTCATCCTGCGCAATATCTTCGAGAACCCGGCCTGGTACACCGCCTACACGCCCTACCAGCCCGAGATCTCCCAGGGCCGCCTGGAAGCCATGCTGAACTTCCAGCAGATGGTGACCGACCTGACCGGCCTGGACATCGCCAATGCCTCCATGCTGGACGAAGGCACTGCCGCGGCCGAAGCCATGACGCTGCTGCAGCGCGTCAACAAGCACGCCTCCACCACCTTCTATGTGGCGGACGACGTGCTGCCGCAAACGCTGGAAGTGGTACGCACCCGCGCCCTGCCGCTGGGCATCGAAGTCAAGGTCGGCCCCGCTGCTGAAGCGGCCGGCGCCCATGCCTTCGGCGTGCTGCTGCAGTACCCGGGCGTCAACGGCGATGTCGCCGACTACCGCGCCATCGCCGAGGCCGTGCATGCTGCCGGCGGCCTGGTGGTGGCTGCCGCCGACCTGCTGGCGCTGACCCTGATCGCCGCGCCCGGCGAATGGGGCGCCGACGTGGCGGTGGGCAACTCGCAGCGCTTCGGCGTGCCGCTTGGCTTCGGCGGGCCGCACGCCGGCTACATGGCGGTCAAGGATGCCTTCAAGCGCTCTATGCCCGGCCGCCTGGTTGGCGTGACCATCGACGCGCAAGGCAACAAGGCATACCGCCTGGCCCTGCAGACGCGCGAGCAGCATATCCGCCGCGAGAAGGCCACCTCGAACATCTGCACGGCACAGGTACTGCTGGCCGTGATGGCCTCCATGTACGCCGTGTACCACGGCCCGCAAGGCCTCAAGCGCATCGCCCAGCGCGTGCACCGCCTGGCCGCCACGCTGGCCGGCGGCCTGGAACAACTGGGCTACGCACGCACCAATGCCACTTATTTCGATACGCTGACGCTGGAAACCGGCTTCAACACGGAAGCCATCCACGCCTCGGCAACCGCCCGCGGCATCAACCTGCGCCACGCCGGCGCCACCCGCATCGGCATCTCGCTGGACGAAACCACCTCGCGGGAAGACGTGGTCGCCCTGCTGGAAATCTTCGCGCACGGCAAGCCGGTGCCCGACTTCGATGTGCTGGAAGCCGTCGCGCAGGATGCCTATCCCGCTGGCCTGGCACGCCAGAGCGCTTACCTGACCCACCCGGTCTTCAACACGCACCACGCCGAGCACGAAATGCTGCGCTACCTGCGCATGCTGGCCGACAAGGACCTGGCGCTGGACCGCACCATGATCCCGCTGGGCTCGTGCACCATGAAGCTCAACGCCACCAGCGAGATGATCCCGGTGACGTGGCCCGAGTTCAGCAAGATCCACCCCTTCGCGCCGCTGGACCAGACGGTCGGCTACCGCGAGATGATCGACCAGCTCGAAGCCATGCTGTGCGCCGCCACCGGCTACGCCGCGGTGAGCCTGCAGCCCAATGCCGGCTCGCAAGGCGAGTACGCCGGCCTGCTGATCATCCATGCGTACCACGCCAGCCGTGGCGAGAGCCATCGCGACATCTGCCTGATCCCGTCCTCCGCGCACGGCACTAACCCGGCGTCCGCGCAAATGGCCGGCATGAAGGTGGTGGTGGTGGCCTGTGACGAAGATGGCAACGTCGACCTGGACGACCTGGCGAAGAAGGCCGAGCAGCACAGCAAGAACCTCGCCGCGATCATGATCACCTACCCGTCCACGCACGGCGTGTTCGAGCAGGGCGTGCAGCAGATCTGCGACATCGTGCACAAGCACGGCGGCCAGGTCTACGTGGACGGCGCCAACATGAACGCCATGGTCGGCACCGCCGCGCCGGGCCAGTTCGGCGGTGACGTGTCCCACCTGAACCTGCACAAGACCTTCTGCATCCCCCACGGCGGTGGCGGCCCGGGTGTTGGCCCGGTGGCGGTCGGCGCGCACCTGGCCGACTTCCTGCCCAACCAGGACAGCGTGGGCTATCGCCGCGACGACCAGGGCATCGGCGGCGTGTCCGCCGCGCCGTTCGGCTCGGCCAGCATCCTGCCGATCTCGTGGATGTATATCGCCATGATGGGCTCGGCCGGCCTGACCGCCGCCACCGAGAATGCCATCCTGGCCGCCAACTATGTGGCGCGCCGCCTGTCGCCGCACTTCCCCGTGCTCTACACCGGCCAGCACGGCCTGGTGGCGCACGAGTGCATCCTGGACGTGCGAGCGCTGCAGAAGACCACGGGCATCTCCAACGAGGACGTGGCCAAGCGCCTGATGGACTACGGCTTCCACGCTCCCACCATGAGCTTCCCGGTGCCGGGCACGCTGATGATCGAGCCGACCGAGAGCGAGGCCCTGCATGAGCTGGACCGCTTTATCGACGCCATGATCGCCATCCGTGCCGAGATCGCCCGCGTGGAAGACGGCAGCTTCGACCGTGAGGACAACCCGCTGAAGAACGCGCCGCACACCGCCGCGGTGATCACCGCCGACGCGTGGGAGCACAAGTACACGCGCCAGGAAGCCGCCTACCCGGTGGCCGCGCTGCGCACGCAGAAGTACTGGCCGCCGGTTGGCCGTGCGGACAACGTGTACGGCGACCGCAACCTGTTCTGCGCATGCGTGCCGATGAGCGAGTACGCTGAAGAGTAAGCTGGTATGAAGCCGGGGCTGCTGCTCGTCGCGGCAACCCCGGCGTTTTGCCAGCGCGCCTTGCCAACGCGCTATGCTCGGTGTGGATGCGCGGCCACCCGGCCGTGCCCGGAAAAACGGAGCACGCATGTGGAATCTCAGCGCCCCATGGTGGGAATTCGTCCTGCGCGGACTGATCGTCTACGGCAGCCTGCTGGTGCTGCTGCGGCTTTCCGGCAAGCGCCAGATCGGGCAACTCACATCGCTCGACCTGGTGTTGTTGCTGGTGCTGTCCAACGCCGTGCAGAACTCCATGAACGCCGGGGACAACTCCGTTGCCGCAGGGCTGATCCTGGCGGTGACGCTGGTGGCCGCCAACCTTGTGCTGGCGTGGCTGAGCTGGCGCAACCGGCGCATCGAGAACGTCGTCGAAGGGCGGCCTGAGGTACTGATCCACGATGGCCTGGTGTTTGCCGACGTGATGAAGCGCGCGCTCGTCACACGCGACGACCTGCACAAGGCCCTGCGGCATGCCGGGTGCCAGCGCGTCGCCGATGTGCATTTCGCGATTCTCGAGAATGACGGCACGATCAGCGTGCTGGTAAAGAAAGACGCGCCCCCCACCCCGCCCAACGCGGCAGGCTCGCTGTGGCGCGCCCCCATTAACAACGATATGGACGCGCCGGTCTGAATCCGGCGCCAGCCAGCCCCCAGGAGCCTCTCGTGGCAGTCAGCGTCTTCGATCTGTTCAAGGTGGGCATCGGTCCCTCCAGTTCCCACACCGTGGGCCCGATGCGCGCGGCGCTGATGTTTGCCCAGGGGCTGGCCCGCGACGGGCTGCTGCCGCAGGTGGCCAGCGTGCGCATCGAGCTGTACGGCTCGCTCGGCGCCACCGGCCGCGGCCACGGCACCGACAAGGGCGTGATTCTTGGCTTGCTGGGGGAGGCGCCCGACACCGTCGACCCCGACACCATCGACTTGCGGATGGCCGCGCTGCGCGCGAGCCGCACGCTGTCGCTGCTGGGCACCCATCCCGTGCCCTTCGTGGAGAAGGAGCACATCGTCTTCTATCGCCGCGAGGCCATGGCCGAGCATCCCAACGGCATGAAATTCCACGCCTTCAATGCCGGCGGCGAAACCATCCGCGAAGGCCGCTACCTGTCGGTGGGCGGCGGCTTCGTCATCACCGCGGGCGCGGCCAATACGCAGATCCTGGAAGCGGACCATCAACTGCCGCATCCTTTCCGCAGCGGACGCGCCATGCTGGAGATGGCAACCGCCAGCAAGAAGAGCATCGCGCGGCTCATGATGGAAAACGAATGCGTGTGGCGCAGCGAGGCCGAGGTCAATGCCGGCCTGCTGCGGATCTGGGCCGTGATGCAGGCCTGCGTGGCGCGCGGCTGCCGCACCGACGGCGAGCTGCCGGGCCCGTTCAAGGTCAAGCGCCGCGCCCCCGAACTGTTCCGCAACCTGACCGAGCACGCCGAGCGCTCGCTGGCAGATCCGCTTTCGGTGATCGACTGGGTCAACCTGTACGCGATCGCCGTCAACGAGGAAAACGCGGCCGGCGGCCGCGTGGTCACGGCGCCCACCAACGGCGCCGCCGGCATCATCCCGGCCGTGCTGCATTACTACGACCGCTTCGTGCCGGGCGCCAACTCGCAAGGCGTGATCGACTTCCTGCTGACCGCCGGTGCGATCGGCATGCTGTACAAGCTCAATGCCTCGATCTCCGGCGCCGAAGTGGGCTGCCAGGGCGAAGTCGGCGTGGCCTGCTCGATGGCCGCCGGCGCGCTCGCCGCGGTGATGGGCGGCACGCCCGAGCAGGTGGAAAACGCGGCCGAGATCGGCATGGAGCACAACCTCGGGCTGACGTGCGACCCGGTCGGTGGGCTGGTGCAGATACCCTGCATCGAACGCAATGCGATGGCGTCGGTGAAGGCCGTCAATGCGGCGCGCATGGCGTTGCGCGGCGATGGCATGCACTACGTGTCGCTCGACTCCGTCATCAAGACCATGCGCGAGACCGGCGCCGACATGAAGACCAAATACAAGGAAACGGCGCGCGGCGGGCTGGCGGTGAATATCGTGGAGTGCTGAGCGCATCGCCCCGGCAAATCCGATCACGCGCTTTCTGCTACGCTAGCCGCGCATCCACCCCAACCCACTGGAGTCCGGCATGGTCAAGATCAGCATTCTCTACCCGCATAGGAAGGGCGGCCGGTTCGATATGGACTACTACATGCAACGGCACGTGCCGCGCGCCGTCGCGCTGTTCGGCCCGCATCCGGGCTACCACGGCGTGTCGGTGGAGCGCGGCCTGAGCGGCGGCGCGCCGGGCTCGGATCCGGCCTTTACGGTGGTGTTCAGTTTCCTGTTCGAGTCGCTGCCGGCCTTCGTCGCGGCGTCAAAGGCCGTCGGCAACGAGCTGCAGCTCGATATGCCCAACTACACCGATGCGGTGCCCGTGATGCAGATGAGCGAAGTGGTGAATATCGGCTGACACGCCTGCGGGCGGCGCTATCATGTAGCGTTCTTCCCCCATTGGCGGCCACAGCCATGCAGACCTTTCATCAGCTATTTGACGAAACCTCGTCCACCTTCACCTACCTGCTGATCGATGCCGCCACGCGCCAGGCGTTGCTGATCGACCCGGTAGACCACCAACTGGAGCGCGACATGGCGCTGCTGCAGGCCAGCGGCGCCACGCTGGCGTGGGTGGTCGAGACGCATGCCCACGCGGACCACATCACCTCCGCCGGCCATGTTGCACTGCAAACCGGGGCGCACACCGCGGCCCCCTCGGGTTGCGACATCCAACCCGCGCAAAAACAGCTGATCGACGGCGACACGCTGCAGTTCGGCACGCAGACGCTGCGCGCCATCCACACGCCGGGGCACACCGCCGGCAGCATGAGCTACCTGTGGGAAGAAGCCACGCCCGCCGGCACGATGCGCCGCGTCTTCACCGGCGACGCGCTGCTGATCGACGGTTGCGGCCGCACCGACTTCCAGTCCGGCGACGCTGGCACGCTGTACGACAGCCTCACGCAGAAGCTCTTCGCCCTGCCCGACGACACCGTGGTCTACCCCGCCCACGACTACAAGGGCCGCACCGAATCCACCATCGGCTTCGAGCGCGCCAACAACAGCCGCGTGGCTGGGCGCACGCGTACCCAGTTCATCGAGATGATGGGGCAGTTGAACCTGCCCAAGCCGAAGCTGATCGATGTGGCGGTGCCCGCCAACCAGCGGCTCGGGCTGCGGGATGGCGAAAGCGTGCCGCACGGGGTGTGACGCACGCGCGCGAGAAGCAATAAGCTATCGGCCTTCGCAGGCACTTGAATGGAGAGAGAAGACATGGCCCAGTACACCGCAGAGATCCTCTGGCAACGTGGCGAGCAGGATTTCCTCGGCAACCGCTATAGCCGCAAGCACCTGCTGCGATTCGATGGCGGCGTGGAAGTGCCAGGATCCTCATCGCCCCATGTTGTGCCCCTGCCCATGTCGGACGCCGCCGCCGTCGATCCCGAAGAAGCCTTCGTTTCGTCGCTCTCCAGCTGCCACATGCTGTGGTTCCTCTCCATCGCCGCCAAGCACAAGTTCTGCGTGGACCGCTACTTCGATGCCGCGGTCGGCACCATGGCGAAGAATGCGGAAGGCCGGATGGCCATGACGGTGGTCACGCTCAGGCCGGAGGTCACCTTCTCCGGAGAGCGCCAGCCGACCCGCGAGGAACTGGCGCACCTGCATCACACGGCGCACGAGGCTTGCTTCATTGCCAACTCGGTGAAGTCGGAGGTGCGCTGCGAGCCGGTGTACGTGGGCGCACAGGCCTGATTGCCCCGCTGCAAGCCGCGGGCCTGCCAGCGATTCGGACTGATTAGGACTGATTAGGACTGCTCTGATTGAGCAAGCCTGCAGATTGCGCTATGTTGGGGGCCCGCTGCCCGACTGCTCCTGCAGGTGCCCATTTGCCCGCCACGCCAATATCCGCCCCGGATCGCCAGCGCCGCCGCTTGCTGAAGGCTGCCGCTCTTGCTAGCGCTAGCGCCAGCTGCGCTTGCAGCGCGCCGGCCCCATTGGTGGTGGACGACGTCAGCCAGTTGAACCCTATCCGCGTGGCGCAGCTGGCCACGCCGGCCAGCACGGCGCAGATCCAGCAAGCATTGCGAAAAAGCGCCGGGCCGGTATCGATCGGCGGTGCGCGCTTCAGCATGGGCGGACAGGTGGCCATGGCCGATTCGCTGCATCTGGACATGCGCGGGATGAACCGCCTGGTATGGCTGGACGTAGCGGGCCGGCGTGCCCGGGTGCAGGCCGGCATGCGCTGGCGCGATCTACAGGAAATCCTCGATCCGCACGACCTCGCCGTCAAGGTGATGCAGAGCTATAGCGATTTCTCGGTGGGCGGGTCGGTCTCGGTGAATTGCCATGGGCGCTACGTCGGGGCCGGTCCGGTGGTCGAGTCAGTGCGTGCGCTGCAACTGGTGGGCGCCGACGGCAATGTCCGCGAGCTGAGCCGAAATAAGGATGCGGCACTTTTCCGTGCTGTCGTTGGCGGCTACGGCGGCCTGGGGGTGATCTCCGAGGTGGAGCTCGACTTGGCGGTCAATGGCGTGATTGCCCGCCATGCGCAGCGCGTGACGCTGCCTGACTATCCCGCATTCTTTCGCGATCAGGTGGTGGGCAACCCCGCAGTGGTGCTGCATAACGCCGACCTCGCGCCGCCGGACTTCGACCAACCGCTAGCGGTCAGCTGGATTGCCTCCGACGCAAAGCTGACCCAGAGCGAACGCCTGGTGCCACGCAAGCTGAACTACGCACGCGAGCAGAACCTGATCTGGGCCGTGTCGGAATTGCCTGGCTCACAATGGCTGCGCGAGCGCTACGCCGAGGAAAATCTGCTGCGCGAGCGTGCGGTTGTACACCGCAACTATGAAGCCAGTCTTGATACCGCCTCGCTGGAACCACGCACGCGAATCTTCTCGACCTATCTGCTGCAGGAGTATTTCATCCCGGTAGCCGCGTTCCTGCCCTTTGCCAGGCGGATGGCGGACATCCTGCGGCGGTATCAGGTCAACGCCTTGAACATATCGATCCGGCACTCTCCACCGGATACGACCACGCTACTAGCGTGGGCACCCACCGAGGTGTTCTCCTTCGTGCTGTACTACAAGCAGCGAAGCAGCCAGAGCGCCGATTTCGCCACGCGGCAGTGGACGCAGCACCTGATCAACGCAGCACTGGACGCTGGCGGGCGCTACTACCTGCCTTACCGCCTGCATGCGACACCGGACCAGTTCCTGCGCGCCTACCCCGAAGCGGCGGCGTTTGCGCGCATCAAGAAGCAGGTAGATCCTGCCTATCGATTCCGGAACCAGCTTTGGGAGAAGTACCTGCCAGCGTATGGTGCCGGCAACAGGCCCGGTACCGCGCTTAGCTAGCTTAGCTAGCCCAGCTATCGCAGGTCTGCCGCACCGTTTCGCGCAGGCTGCGGGTCGTGCTCTCGATCTGGCGCACGCGTTCCGCGTCGCCGTTGCGGCTTTGCGCCAGCGCGCGGATATTGGCCAGGGCGTCGAGCGAGCCCAGCGCTTCGGCATGCGGCACCAGCGCGTCGCAGATCGAGATGATGTGGTCGGCAATCGGCATCCGGGTCAGTTCGTTGGGATGCACGTACTCGCCTTCCAGCCCGAAGCGGCACGCCTGGAAGCGGTTGAAGGTGTAGACCAGGTAATCGTCTTCCTGCGGCATGAAGGGGCGCGACAGCAGCAGGTAACGCGCAAGCGCCTGGATGTAGGCGGCGATATCGCAGGCGCGCCCGACTGTGAGCGGCGTGTCCATCACGCGGACTTCGATGGTGCCGAACTCCGGCTTGGGACGGATATCCCAGTAGAAGTCCTTCATGCTCTCGATCACGCCCGTGTTGCGCATCTTGTCGAAGTACGCGGTGAAGGCATCCCAGGTGAGCAAGTGCGGCGCGCGCCCGCTCATCGGGAAGGCGGCGACGGAATTCAGCCGTGCCGAGGCGAAGCCGGTGTCCACCCCTTGCACATAGGGCGACGAGGCGGCCAGCGCAATGAAATGCGGCACGTAGCGGCCGATGGCGTGGAGCAGGAACAGCGATTCATCGGCGCTCGGGCAGCCGATGTGCACGTGCTGGCCGAACACCGTGAACTGCTTGGCCAGATAGCCATAGAGCTCGGAAATGTACTGGTAGCGCGGCGAATCGGAGATGGTGCGGTCGGCCCATTGCTGGAACGGGTGCGTGCCGCCGCCGCAGATGCCGAGGTTGAGCGAGCGCGAGGCGTCGACCATCAGGTCGCGCATGGTGCCGAGCTCAATCAGCGCCTGTGCATAACTCTTGCAGATGCCGGTGCTGATCTCGATCATCGAGGGGCTGATCTCGGGCTTGATGTCGCCGGCGTGCTGCGCGCCTTTCAGCGCACGCAGCAAATCCGGCGCGAACGGCGCCAGGTCGTAGTCATGCCGGTTGACGAGCTGCAGCTCCAGTTCCACGCCAAACGTCAGCGCCTCGGAGTGCTTGAACGGTTCGAGTGACATCAGCGTCCTCCTCCATTGCTTCTGACCTCGCCCGCATAGCGAAGTGCCCAGGCTGCCATCGTGGGCCCAAGCAACTGCTCGATCGCCAGCGAGCACAGGATGATGGCTGCCAGTGGCTCACCCGTGGTGGGATACAGCAGCGCGATATCGCTCATCAGCAAGTACGCGAGGCCCGACATGGGTGCCAGTGCAAGCCCGAGGGCCACGCACTGCTTCATGCTCAGGCCCGAGAACGAACCCAGCGAGGCCACGCCTACCAGCTTGGCGAAGTGACGCAGCAGTACCAGCACACAGGCGGCGCCACCACCAATGGCCCAGTCGTGCGCGGTCAGCGGCAGGCCGAGCGAGACCACCATCACGATGATCAACAGGCTGCCCGCGCTGCCGAAGTGCGCCGGCCACACGCGCGGCTGGCTGTCCTGATGCTTGAACACTACACCGGCCAGCATCAGCGTGAGCGGCATCGACAGCTTGAGTACGCGCGTGAGCGCCAGCGTGAACAGCACCAGCCCCACCAGCACCAGGAAGCTGTAGTGATCGTCCGTTTCCATGCGCGCGTAGATCGCGTGGCCAAGCTTGCCGACGACCCAGGCCAGCAGGCAAGAGCCCACCAGCAGGTAGAGCGGATGCAGCAGCGCCGCGCCCAGGTTGCCGTACTCGGAATGCAGCCAGCCGGTGGTGACCTGGACGATGGCGGCGGCGTAGATGCTGTTCAGCGCGGCCATGGCGAGCAGCCGCTCGGTCACCTGTCCGTCGGCGCGCAGCTCGTTCTTGAGCTGCAGCACGATGGTGGGCGAGGTACTGACGGCAATGCCGCCGGCCAGGATGGCGACCGCCGGACTCACGCCGATCCATTGCAGCACCGCGGCCACCAGGCCCCAGGTCAGCAGGCTTTCAAAAGCGCTGGTGAAGAGCAGCCAGCGGTTGGCCCGCAGCCAGGTGAGCGAGAGCCGGTGCCCGAGCTCGAACAGGGCCAGCGCCAGCGCCATGTCGATCAGGATGCGGGTCTGCGCGATCATGTCCTCGTCCACGATGCCGCGGCCGAGCATGCCAGCCGCGAGGCCCGTGGCGGCGTAGCCAACGATGCGGGGCAGCCGCAGGTACGTGCGGCATATCTCGCCCGCCAGGCCGGCACCCACCAGCGCCAGCCCGACCCAGAAAAGCCCGCCCGGTGCCAGGGGCAGGCTTGGAAACAATTGGCTCAGTCCATTCATCAGTTCGCGCGGGAAACATCGGCCTTCCGGCCGGTGAGGGATAGCGCGCGACGCGAAGCGTCGCCCCTGTGCCCGCTCTCCTTCGTGGAT
>NZ_BAAILO010000540.1:0-4318 GCF_054589115.1 Cupriavidus sp. 8B
CTCGACTGCGCACGCCACGGCCGCCGAGAACACCGAGTTCCTGCTTGCGGCGGACCAATCGGAAGCCATGAAGGAGCCGGAGGAACTCGCCCCCGCGCTGGCAGTGCTCAACTTCGATCAGTCCGTGCGCGGCCTGTCTCCAGGTGCGCCAGTCGATTTCCGCGGTGTGACCGTCGGGCAAGTCCGCTCGATCGGTATCGAATACCAGCGTGACAAGAAGGCCTTCCGCATGCCCGTGGTGGTGGAACTCTATCCGTCTCGCATGGGTCTGCGCGAGAAAGACGTGGCTGACGACACGCGCAAGCTCGCCATCGTGCATAGCCTGGTACAGCGCGGCATGCGTGCGCAGTTGCGCACCGGCAACCTGCTGACCGGCCAGCTATATGTGGCACTCGATTTCTTTCCGAAGGCGCCTCTGCCGGCTGATCTGGACCTGAACGCGTCGCTGCCTGAGTTCCCCACCACGCCGGGCACCTTCGACGAGCTGCAAGCCAAGCTTGGCGACATTGTGACCAAGATCGGCAAGGTGCCGTTCGACCAGATCGGGCAGGACGCGCGCACGGCGATGGTGTCCATGAACAAAATGCTCGTCAACGCGGACAAGCTCGTGGCACAGGTCAATGGCGACGTGGCACCAGAAGTGCTCGCCGCGCTGAAGGATGTGCGCCGCACCCTCTCCACGGCCAATGGCGCGCTGGCGCCCGACGCATCGCTGCAACAGGATACGCGTCGGATGATGCAGGAACTCACGCAAACGGCAGTCTCGCTGCGCACGCTGACCGATTATCTCGAGCGGCATCCCGAAGCACTGCTGCAAGGTAAGAGGGAAGAGAAATGATGAAACGTCTGACGATGCTTTTTACGCTGGCCGCCGCGGCCACGACCATGATGAACGGCTGCGCGTCGCCCGAGGCGCGCTACTACACGCTGGCTGCCAGTCGCTCCAACGCCGCGCCGGCCGTGACAGGGCGAGCCAGCCGCAGCAGCGACCCGATATGGATCGAGGTCACGCCGGTGCGCGTGCCCGAGCGGCTGAACCGCATTCAGCTGGTGGTGCGTGACGGCACCAGCGGGGGGGTGAAGCTGTTCGACACATCGCGCTGGACGTCCCCATTACCCGACGAGCTACGCGATGCGCTGTCGCAGCAACTGCAATCGACGCTTGACGCGGTGGATGTCTACCAGCACGGCCTGTCGGCAACGCAGCCGGCCTTCCGGGTAACGACCGAGGTGGTCAACCTCGACGCCAATGTGGGCAAGTGGGCAGCGGCGACCATCGCCTGGACCGTGCGGCGACTGCCGGACGGCAAGGTCCTGAGCGGCCGCACCGAAACAGAGGTGCCCGCGCCCGGGCAGGTGGAGGGCGTGGTGAATGCGTATCGGGAGATCCTCGCGGCAACTGCGGCCGATATAGCAGTCGGCGTGCAATCGCTTAATCGCTGAATGTGCGCCATTATGCACCCTTAACGGAGTAGCGCGGCGACCAACCCGGCATATCGACCGATTAGGTGTTAGTGCCATAGCCAGATTTGTGAGGGGCGTCGCCTGACCAAGGGCGTGGCCAGGCGTTCTAGCTCGCGTTTCAACTAGTTCAACAGACAAATCAAACCTACTGCCACCGCGCCACGTCTCGACCCTACCGATTCCAGCCGAACAGCGGTGGACGCCTGCTTGCTAAGGGCCTGTCCCGTTCTTCTAGTGCATACTCCTATAATCTGAATGTTAGGCAATTGGAATGACGAACGATCGAACGACGGGGATTGAGCGGGCGGAGCTGTCGGCTGAACGGGGCGTTGCGCAATATCAGCGGCTCGCTTCGTTGTTGAGGTACCGGATCGCAAAGGGCGAATATCCGCTCGGCATGCTGCTGCCGCCGATCACGCAGCTCGCGGCTGACCTGGGCGTGGCCGTCGTTACCGTCCGGCAGTCGTATGAACTGCTTTCTAAAGAAGGGCTGATTCGTAGCCAGCGAGGCATCGGGACCCACGTGGCGGCCCTGCCCGCCACCACGGGCGACCTCGAATTGGCGATCAACGATCCGTTCGCCGCGCCTGAGGCGCTCGCCTTTGACGTACTCGAAGTCCGGCGCCACACCAGGGTGCCCCAGGAACTGCTCGGACCGGGCGACCAGTCGAACGGCGAATACGTCTGTGTCCGCAAGCTGCACACCTATTCCGGCGAGCCGTTCTGCTACGCGGAGATCTATGTGTTGACCCCGGTCTTCGAATCCTTGCCCAAGGACACCGCCAAGAACAAAAAGCTTCTCGCCGCAGTGCTCGATGAACTGGGCTCGCGGAGCAAACGTGTGCGACAACGCATGACCGTGATGCCGGCGGATTTTCCTCTGTGCGACATGCTGAAGATCCCGTTCGCCTCACCCGTCGCGAAGATGTCGCGGTGTCTTCTTGATGGCAAAGGCAGCGTGCTGTACGCAGGCGTCACTTGGTATCGGGGCGACCGCTACGTCTCAGAGATCGACATCCCCGCGTCCGCATTGAAAACGGTACCCGCCATCACCGAACCCCAACGGCGGGCAGCTAGCGAGCGCAAGCAAGGCTAAAGCCCTCCTCGTTCAGCCTCTAGGGTAAACAAGGGGCAGAAAAATCTTTCCTTAGCTTCTAAACTTCCAACATTAGAACTTTGGGAGATATCCAGTGACATGCAGACCCAGCAGCGCGCGGTTCCACGCCGTCGTGAGGTCCGAAGGCAAGCGGGCTGACGACTCCATGCATGCGCCGGTGGGCCAGGCTTCACCGTCGCGGTGGACGCTTCTATTCCTCCGGCGCGTTGCCGCCGCAGCTCTGCGTTTCCCGCCGGACCGGCGTCCGCCTCGAGCGCGGACCGTGAGCCGCTGCTGCGCGACGTATCCACCTTGCAGGAAGCCGGTCTGAAGGACTTCGAAATGACGGTGTGGTCGGCGACCTTCGTTCCCGCACGGACGCCGAAGGACACCGTCGCGAAGGTGAGCGAGCTACTGCGCACCGCGCTGGCCGATCCGGCCGTGCGCCAGGAACCGCCAACACCGGCGGCCGCAGCCGCGGATCGATGCCCGACGAGTTGCACACGTTCGTAAATTCGGAAATGGCCAAGTGAGCCACCGCCGTCAAGACAGCAGGAATCCAGCCAGAATGAAAACCCTCCCTACCGTGATCCGGGCGGCAGACCTTGCCGCCTACTCGCCGGCCAACCACACCGGCACCTCCAACGTCCGCGTGATCGGGCCCGAGACCGTCGGCGCGACGGCGCTCGAAGTGCTGGTCGGCACGATCGTGAAATCGCACGGCGCGCGGCCCCACGCGCATCCCCACCTGGAGCAATGCGCCTACATGATCGAGGGCACCGGCGAGTCGGGGGCGCAGGGCCGCGTGGAAGCGATGGAGCCCGGGACCTGGGCCTACGTGCCGGCAGGCGTGTTCCATTCGTTTCGCGTGACCAGCGACCAGCCCGGGCGACTGCTGGTCGTCTATGCGCCGCCGTATGGCGAGAACCCGGCGCACACGATCACGGAACCCGACGGCGCTGCCGCCGTGCCCGCCCACGGCCGGGTGCGCGTGCTTGCCGCCGGCGACGCCGGCACCGGCAAGGTTCCCCTCATCGACCGCGAGACCGCCGGCGCGCGCTGGGTCGACATCTCGGCGCTGCGCATGCCTGCCGGCAGCACATCGGTCTGCACGACGGAGCCTGACGCCGAGCAGGTTCTCTACGTCGAAGACGGACGGATCGACGCGCGTGTCGACGGGCGGGACTTCGGTCTCGCCCCGGGCGATTTCCTGTTTCTTCCGCGCGGGGCCGCCGCCTCCCTGCGCTGTCCGCCGGAGCGACCTGCGTCCGGCTTCCTCATCAAAGGGCGGCTTCCGTCCACTGTTTCACCTCCTCTAACAAACGGAGACAACTCATGAACGCAAGAATTCTCGCGCAGCCCACCACGTCCACCGGCGCCCCGCTGCCGCTGCCCGCCCTGCCGCAGGACAAGCTCCTGACCGTCAACATCGAGCAGATCCCGCTGATCAAGGATGTCTTTCCGGGCATCCACATCAAGCCGCTGCGCCTGGACCCGGAGCGCGGAGAGTGGGTCTTCATGGCCATCGTGGAACCCGGTTGTTCCCTGCCGATTCACTACCACACCGGTACGGCGCAGGTGTGGACGCTCCAGGGCTGCTGGAAGTATCGCGAGTACCCCGACCAGCCGCAGACGGCGGGCTCCTACCTGTACGAGCCCGGCGGCTCGGTGCACACCTTCTACACCCCCGAGGACAACACCGAGGACACGATCACCATCGCCTGGATCGAAGGCGCGCAAGTGAGCTTCAACGAGGAC
>NZ_BAAILO010000540.1:4502-20075 GCF_054589115.1 Cupriavidus sp. 8B
CGCCGGTTCCTGACCGGAAAGAGGAGAACAGTCATGGACAACTTCGCAGGTAAGGTCGCGGTGATCACCGGCGCGGGCAGCGGCTTCGGCCGCGAACTCGCGCGCATCGGCAGCCAACTGGGCATGAACCTCGTGCTCGCCGATGTGCAGCGCGATGCTCTCGATTCGACGGCAGCGGAGATGCAAGCCGCCGGCACGCGGGCGATCGCCGAGGTAGTGGATGTCGCCAAGAGCGAGCAAGTGCAGCGCCTCGCTGATGTCGCTTTCGGCGAGTTCGGCAATGTGCATCTGCTGTTCAACAACGCCGGCGTCGGCGGCTCCGGACTGCTGTGGGAAACCACCGAAGCCGACTGGCAATGGGTGATGGGCGTTAACCTCACGGGCGTGGTGAACGGCGTCCGCCACTTCGTGCCGCGCATGCTCGCTGCGAATGCGCAGGGCGAGCCCGGCCATATCGTCAACACCGCATCGGTGGCCGGCTTGCTATGCCCGCCGCTGCTGGGCGTCTACAACGTCAGCAAGCACGGCGTCGTGGCGCTAACCGAGACGCTGTATCACGACCTGCGGCTCGCCAAGAGCAGCATCGGCGTGTCGGTGCTTTGCCCGGGCTTCGTGCCCACGGGGATTGCACAGTCGGAACGCAATCGCCCGGCCGATCTTGCCAACGCAGCGGCGCCGAGCGCGTTGCAGTTGGCGGCCAAGGCGCAGTTTGAGAAGGATGTCTCTTCCAACAAGATCACCGCGGCCGAGGTTGCTCAACTGACCTTCGATGCGATCCGCATCGAGCGCTTCTACGTGTTCACGCACCCGGAGATGCTGCCCGCCGTTCAGGGCCGCTTCGACGCCGTGTTGGGGGACGGCGGACTGGGCGATCCGTTTGCGACCAATCCGGGAGTTGCGACATGAGAATGAACATCACCCGGACGGTGCTGGTCCTGCTGCCCCTGTTGGCGACGCCACTCGTCAGCACGGCCTGGGAGCGCGGCAAAGTCGAAACATTCGCTACCTTGCCTGCTGGAGAGGCGCATCCCGAGGGGATCACCGTGGACCGCGAGGGCAACGTCTACGTCACCACGGTGGCGGTGGAAAAACCGGCGTCAAGCGAGGGAACACTCCTGGTGTTCGACCGCAAGGGCAGGCACCTGCGCACTGTGGCCGTCAAGGGCTCGGGCAGATCGCTGCTCGACATCCACTTCCACCCCCGGACGGGCAAGTTGCTCGTGGCCGATTACAAGGCCGGCAAAGTCCTGAGCGTTGATACCAAGACGGGTGACTCCTCCGTGTTCATGACGGTGACGGGCGTGAACCCGGGCCTCAACTCGATCACGTTCGACGCCGCCGACAACGCGTACGTGACCGACTCCCACCAGGGCATCATCTGGAAGGTCGGGCCGGACGGCGGCGAAGGGTCGGCATGGGTCACGAGCCCGCTGCTCAAGCCGAGGGCGGGGGTGATCGGTGCGAACGGCCTGATGTTCAACAACAAGAAGACAGCGTTGTTCGTCGCCAATACAGCGAACGACACCATCGTCAAGATACCGCTGACCGGCCCGACGCTCGAACCCGGCACGCCGGAAGTCTTCGTCAACCGCGTCGGCGCCGGGCCCGACGGTCTGCACATCGACGAGCGCGACAACCTCTGGGTTGCGTGCAACCAGTCCAACGAGATTCTCGTGCTCGAGCCGACGCAGGGCCGGGTGATTGCCAAGCTCGGCGACTTCGCAGGCATCGATCGCAACGGGGCACCCAAAGGCCTTCTCTGGCCGAATACCTTCGCATTGCACGGTGACGACATTCTTGTCACCAACCTGTCGATGGATCTGGGCACAGTCGCTGCGCAGCTTGCCGACGAGTTTGGCATGGCGCATCTCAAGACCATGAATCTGAGGACGATCGATGGACCGTGGGCTCAGCAGGTGAAGGTCCACACGGTCTCGAAAATCAAGATGAGGATACCGGAAGGTCCGGACTTCCTTTGGAGAAAAAAATGAGAGCCATTCCGCGCACAGCGTTGCAGATCCGCTCGCTCCTGAAGACGAATGGCGAACTTGAGCTGTCCTTGGCCGAGTTCGAGGTTCCGCAACCTGCCGACGGCGAGGTGCTCGTGCGCGTCGAAGCCGCGCCGATCAACCCGTCCGATCAACTCCTGCTGTTCGCCAGTGCCGACCTGGACCTGAATACGTTGCGCGCCACCGGCAGCGCGTCCCGGCCCGTGGTCACTGGGCAGGTGCCGACCGGCGCGCTGCACAACATGGCCGCGCGCCTCGGCCAATCGCTGCCGATCGGCAACGAGGGTTGCGGAGTGGTGGTGGCTGCCGGCCATTCGCCGGCCGCACAGGCCCTGCTCGGCAAGACGGTGGCCGTGATCGGCGGCTCGATGTACTCGCAATACCGGGCGGTGCCCGTCGAGATGTGCCTGGTGCTGCCCGACGGCACCGAGCCCGCCGACGGCGCCTCGAGCTTCGTCAACCCGCTCACCGCGCTCGGCCTGGTCGAGACGATGCGCAGCGAAGGGCATCGCGCGCTCGTGCACACCGCGGCGGCGTCGAGCCTGGGCCAGATGCTCAACCGCATCTGCCTCGAAGACGGCATCGATCTCGTCAACGTCGTGCGCAAGCCCGAGCAGGCCGCGCTGCTGCGTTCGCAGGGCGCGAAGCTCGTCGTCGACACGAGCGCGCAGGACTTCGAAGAAGCCCTGCGCGCCGCAATCGACGCCACCGGAGCGACGATCGCGTTCGACGCCGTGGGCGGCGGCCGGCTCGCCGGACAGATCCTGACCGCGATGGAAGCCTCGCTCGCGCGCAAGATGGCGGCCTTCAGCCCCTATGGCTCGCCGCGACACAAGCAGGTCTATTCGTATGGGCTGCTGGACGGCAGCCCGGCCGTCCTGGAGCGCGGCCGCTTCGGCATGGCCTGGAGCTTCGGCGGCTGGCTGCTCACGTACTTCCTGGAAAAGGCGGGCGCCGAGACCGTGCAGCGCCTGAAGCAGCGCGTGGCGTCGAACCTGAAGACGACCTTCGCGAGCGCGTACACCAAGGACGTGTCGCTGGCGCAGGCGTTAAGCCGCGAAGAGATCGCCATCTACAGCAAGCGCGCCACTGCCGCGAAGTATCTGGTCTGCCCGAACAAGGATCTATGCTCATGACCTCTTTCAAAGTCAGCTTCAACGAGGACGGGCGCCGGAACCGCTGGCGAGCGCCGCAGGCGCGCCATCCGCCGGGCCGCGCAAGAGCGTGCCGTCCGTGCAGATCGCGTGGGCGCGCAGCGGCGGCAAGGGTGACACCTCCAACATCGGCCTGATCGCGCGCCGTCCTGAACTGGTGGCGGTGCTCGTCGAGCAGGTGACCGCCCGAACGCGTCAAGGAGTACCTCGGCCACATCGTGCGGGGGCCGGTCTACCGCTACGAGCTGCCCGGCACCCATGCCGTCAACCTGGTCTTCGAGCGCGCGCTGGGCTGCGGCGGCATGGCGCCGCTGCGCAACGATCCGCTCGGCAAGGGCATGGCGCAGATGCTGCTCGACATGCCGGTCGAGTTGCCCGAGAGCCTGCTGCACGAACTGCCGTCGTGAATTTCGATTTCTCCGACGACCAGCGCGCGATCCGCGACGCCGTCGGGGCGGTCTGCGCCGGCTTCGGCGCGGACTACTGGATTGAGCGCGAGCGCGGCCTGCGCGAAAGCGTGCTGCCTCTGCTCTCGACATGAGAAAGAACACAGCCAAGTGGAGAGTTTCATGATGAGGTTTGAGGGTAAGGTCGTAATTGTGGTCGGCGCGGCAGGCAAAGACAACATGGGGCAGTGCATTGCCAGGCGCTTCGCCGACGAGGGCGCCAGCGTGGTTGTGGCTGGACGACACGCGGAGCCGTTGGAACAATTGGCCAGCGAAATCGGAGGCGCCAGCCGGCTTTGCGACTTCACGCGCAAGGAAGACATCGATGCGCTCGTCGCCTTCGCGCGCGAGCGCTACGGCCGCGTCGATGTCGGCATCAACGCCCCGGGCTGGGGACTTCTCCGGCCGTTCGAAGACACGAGTGAGGAAGAGCTACAGGCGATCATGGGTCTCCAGTTCAAGGCGCCGTTTCAGTTCATGCAGGCGCTCGTGAAAGCCATGAGGGAAAATCCGACACCGGGGGGCTCGATCATCATGATCTCGTCGGCGACCGCGACGATCATGCTCGAGAACCATGCCGCCTATATGGGCACCAAGGCTGGCACCGCCCATGTCGTACGCTGTGTGGCCAACGGGTTCGGCCAATTCGGAATTCGCGCCAATTCAATCTCTCCTGGCATCACTCGCACGCCGATGTCGGGTGACGCCCTGAACATCCCCGAAATATTGCAGGCCTTCGAGGCCTGCTATCCGCTCGGACGTATTGACACTGTGGACGACGTCGCCGAAGCGGCGCTGTGGTTGGCAAGCGACGCGTGCTTCATGACGGGACAGGACCTGCAGGTCAGTGGCGGCCTGACGCTACGCCGCAAACCGACAATCACGGAAATGGGCGCTGCCTATGCCCGGGCTACGGCGCACCTGTCCGTATGATGTGGCTCGCAAAGGGCTGTTGGCCGACGCGGGGCGACCGCGCCATCGATACCAGTTCCGATAAACACAAGACGCGTGAGAATGCGCAAGGCATGGGTGCCACCAGCCTGTTCGAGGTGTGCTGACGGCGATGGGATCGTCCGGAGGCCGCAGGCACCTCCAAGCGATATGGCTTTCTGATTATCAAAATCAAGTGAAAGGAAATGGCATGAGCAACTTCACACTAACATCGCCTGAATTCAAGGATCAGGATCCGTTGCAACTGGTGCATGAGTTCGATGGCTACGACGGCACCGGCCAGAACCGTTCGCCCGCGCTGCAATGGCAGGGCGCGCCGGAAGGCACCAAGAGTTTCGCGCTGACGCTGTACGACCCGGACGCGCCCACCGGCAGCGGCTTCTGGCACTGGATCCTGTTCGACATCGATTCGTCCGTCACCCAGCTCGCCGCAGGCCCGGGCTCCAGCGACGGCACTGACCTGGGCGCCAGCGGCACCCAGGTGGCCAACGACTACGGCGCCATCGGCTACGGCGGTCCCTGCCCGCCCATGGGCTTGCCCGCGCACCGCTACATCTTCACCGTGCACGCGCTGGGCGTGCCCAAGCTGGGGTTGCCGGCCAACCCGACCAACGCTGTGGTGCGCTTCTTCATCTACCAGAACACGCTCGCCACGGCTACCCTGACCGGCCTCTACAAACGCTAGATGTCGCGGCGCGTGGTCGACGGCAAAGACAACGTGAGGTACGCCGGCGTTACCTGGTATCGGGGTGACCGCTAAGTCTCAGAGATCGACATCCCCGCGTCCACATTGAAAACGGTACCCCCCATCGCCGAACCCCAACGGCGGGCACCTAGCGAGCGCAAGCAAGGCTAAAGGCCCTGATTCAGTCCCTAGGGTAAACAAGGGGCAGAAAAAACCTTCCGCAGCCTCTAAACTTCCAACATTAGAACTTTAGGAGTATTCAGTGACATGCAGGCCCGGCAGCGGTTAGCCAGGCTTCACCTTTGCGCTGGATGCTTCTATTCCTCCGGCGCGTTGCCGCCGCAGCTCTGAGTTTCCCGCCGGACCGGCGTGCCTCTTCCGCCTCATCAAAGGACGGTTTCCGTCCACTGTTTCACCTCCTCTAACAAACGGAGACAACCCATGAATGCAAGAATTCTCGCGCGGCCCACCACGTCTACCGGCGCCCTCCTGCCGCTGCCCGCCCTGCCGCAGGACAAGCTCCTGACCGTCAACATCGAGCAGATCCCGCTGATCAAGGATGTCTTTCCGGGCATCCACATCAAGCCGCTGCGCCTGGACCCGGAGCGCGGAGAGTGGGTCTTCATGGCCATCGTGGAACCCGGCTGTTCCCTGCCGATTCACTACCACACCGGTACGGCGCAGGTGTGGACGATCCAGGGCTGCTGGAAGTATCGCGAGTACCCCGACCAGCCGCAAACGGCGGGCTCCTACCTGTACGAGCCCGGTGGCTCGGTGCACACCTTCTACACCCCCGAGGACAACACCGAGGACACGATCACCATCGCCTGGATCGAAGGCGCGCAAGTGAGCTTCAACGAGGACGGCACGTTCCACTCGCTCAATGACGCGCTCTCGATCCAGTACGCGATCCAGACTCTCGCGGCGGCGCGCGGCATCGGACCGGTGCCCTACGTCCGCGGCAACGGCGCCGACGTTATCAAGGAATAAAAAGCGACTTACACCATGGCAGGCCGCTCGTCGGCCTGCGCGGTGCCGTTCCTCTGCTCCTTATAGACCAGCGTGTACGACACCGATCAGATCAATCAGTGACGATCCATCAATCCGCGAGATTGAGAGAGTGCAAGATGAGAATGATCAAAGCCGAGAGGATGCCGATACTGCCGATGCTGATGTTGCTCGTGTTGCTGGCGACGCCGCTAGCCGCAAGAGCCTGGGAGCGCGGCAAGGTTGAGACATTCGCCACTTTGCCCTCGGGGGAGGCGCATCCAGAGGGGATCGCCGTGGACCGCGAAGGCAACGTCTACGTCGTCACGGTGGCGGTGGAAAAACCCAGGACGAGCGAGGGTGCGCTTCTTGTGTTCGACCCGCAGGGCAAGCACCTGCGCACTGTCAGCATCAAGGGCTCGAGCCGATTGTTGCTTGACCTCGGCTTCCATCCTCGCACGGGCCAGTTGCTCGTCGTCGACTACAAGGGCGCGAAGGTCCTGAGCGTCGATCCCAGGACGGGTGCCTCGTCCGTGTTCATGACGGTCACCGGCAAGAACCCCGGCCTCGACGGATTGACGTTCGACCCCGCCGGAAACGTCTACGTGACCGACGCCCACCAGGGCATCATCTGGAAGGTCGGACCCGACGGCGGCGAAGCGTCGGCATGGGTCACCAGCGCGCTGCTGAAGCCCACGCGGATCCCACCGACCATCGGCGCCAATGGCTTGGCGTTCAACAACAAGAATACAGCCTTGTTCGTCGCCAATACGGCGAACGACATCGTTGTCAAGATACCGCTGACAGGCTCGACGCTTGAGCCCGGCACGCCTGAAGTCTTCGTCAACCGGATCGGCGGCGGACCCGACGGTGTGAAGATCGATGAGCACGACAACCTCTGGATCGCGTGCAACCAGTCCAACGAGATTCTCGTGCTCGAGCCGACGCGGGGCCGGGTGATTGCCAAGCTCGGCGACTTCGGCGGTATCGATCGCGAGGGGGCACCCAAAGGCTTTCTCTGGTCGAACAGCCTCGTCTTCCATGGCGGCGACGTTCTTGTCACCAACCTCTCGCTCGATATCGAGACGTCTCTTCCGCAGCTCAGTGACGAGCTTGGCCTGGCGCATCTCTTGGGCAAGAATCTGCGCACCATCGATGGTCCCTGGGCGCAAAGGGTGAAGATCCACACTATCTCGAAAATCAAGAAGCGGATACCAGAACTCGACGGCGGGCCCCAGTAGACCATCGGCCAGATGTCTCCCCCGTCAGCCAGCGCGCGGCACTTGACCTACCTTCCGCCTATTCGATACGTCGACTTATAGAACGATGTGCTCGGCTGCCGGCTCAACACCGGTCAAGCAGGGAACGGTGGCCTCGGGGCCAACCGTCATACATTGACCCACCGAGATGAAATGGATATGAAGAAAGACGAGACAACGGGGCCGCTGGCCGGCGTGAAAGTGGTTGACATCACGTCAGTATTCATGGGGCCCTCCGCTACCCAGATGCTGGCTGACCTGGGCGCCGACGTGATCAAGGTCGAGTCTCCGACCGGAGATAGTACGCGCGGCATAGGTCCCTGCGGCGATGAAAAGCTGGGGCCGCTATTCCTGGGCCTGAACCGCAACAAGCGCAGCATCGTGCTTGACCTGAAAGCGCCCGAGGGGCGCGAGGCCTTGCTTTGCCTGGTACGGGATGCTGACGTGCTGGCCTACAATGTGCGCCCGCAGGCCATGCAGCGGCTGGGGCTGGACTATGAAACGCTGTCGGCCATCAATCCGCGCCTGGTCTATGTCGGCATGTTCGGCTTTTCGCAGCGCGGACGCTACGCGCCCCAGGCTGCCTTCGATGATCTGATCCAGGCCGCAACCGGCCTGCCGCTGGCCGTTTCGCTGGGCAGCGGCGACAGTCCTCGATATCTGCCAATCACCATCGCGGATCGCTCGGTGGGGCTCTATGCTTTCGGCGTGATCTGTGCCGCCCTGTATTCACGGGGGAGCACCGGCAAGGGCCAGCGCGTTGATGTCCCCATGTTCGAGACCATGGTTCCCTATGTGATGGGAGACCACCTGTATGGCGAGACCTTCGTCCCGGCAAAGGGCGGCTTCGGCTATCCGCGCCTGCTCTCGCCCGAACGGCGCCCATACAAGACGAAGGACGGACATGTCTGCTGCCTGATCTATCACGATCATCATTGGCGGGCCTTCCTCCAGGTCATCGGCAAGCCGCAGTTGTACGACACCGATCCGCGCTTCGCCAACATGAACACCCGCACCGCCAACATCACCGAACTGTATGCCATGGTCAGCGATGAAATGGCCAAGCGCACCACCGAGGAATGGCGCACCCTGCTCAAGGAGGCCGATGTTCCGGTCTTTCCGATGCACACGTTCGAGTCACTGCTGGACGATCCCCATTTGCGGGATATCGGTTTCTTCAGCGAATCGGACCACCCGGCCGTCGGGCGTATCCGGGAGATGGCGGTGCCCAGCGAATGGCATGGCACCCCACCGACAAGCCGCCGCCATGCACCCGGCCTGGGTGAGCACAGCCGTGAGGTACTGAGTGAGGCCGGTTACGACAACGCCGCCATCGATACGCTGTTCGCGTCAGGCATCTCCAGGGATGGGTCAAAAGCGCAACGAACCGAAGGAGAAACTCCCCATGAATGATGAACTGCTGTGCGAGGTCCGGGACGCAGCACTCTACCTGACCATCAACCGGCCGGAGCGCCGCAATGCCATCACGCCGGGGGTGCTGCAGGGACTTCGCGACGGCATCCTGCGCGCCGATCGCGATGCCGACATCCGCGCTGTGGTCATTACCGGAACGGGCGAACAGGCCTTCTGCGCCGGCGCCGATCTGCAGACCGGCAAATCGTTCACGTTCGATTACGCGGATCCCTACCAAGGGATGGCCGACCTGTTCCGCTGCGCCAGGCAGTCAACGGTGCCGCTGATCGCCCGTGTCAACGGGGCCTGCATGGCGGGTGGCATGGGACTGATGGCGATGTGCGACCTGGCGATAGCTAGCGAAGGCGCCCGCTTCGGCCTGCCGGAGGTCAAGCTGGGCTTGTTCCCCGCGCAGGTCCTGAGCGTGCTGCAGCACCTGGTGCCACGTCGCACGCTCACCGAACTCTGCCTGTGCGGCGAGCCACTGTCCGCGAGGGAAGCGCTGGCCGCAGGACTGGTCAACGATGTCAGCGACGATCTCGACGCCAGGCTGGACTTGCTGCTGACCCGCCTGCTGAACAATTCGCCCGCCGCCATCCGTCGGGGGCTGTACACGCTCAAGCATATGGAAACCATGTCGTTCGAGCAGTCCATGGCGTTTACGGAAAGCCAGATAGGGCTGTTTGCACTGACCGAGGACGCGCGCGAAGGCCAGCTGGCATTCCGCGAGAAACGCCAGCCCAAGTGGACTGGCAGATAGGGAGATGGGAATGGACGCGAAAAGGGTACGCATTGGCGGTGCTTCTGGCTTCTGGGGCGACAGCAGCGTCGGCGCGCCACAGCTTGTGCGCCACGGTGATATCGATTACCTGGTGTTCGACTATCTGGCCGAACTGACCATGTCGATTCTGGCCGCTGCCCGATTGCGCAAGCCGGAACTTGGTTACGCCACCGACTTCGTGACGGTGACAATGAAGGCCCTGATCGGGGAGATCGCCGCGCGCGGGATCCGCGTGGTCAGCAACGCCGGTGGCATGAACCCGCACGGGTGTGCGCAGGCCATTGCCGCTCTGGCGGCGGAACAGGGCCTGACGCTGCGCATTGCCGTGGTGGAAGGCGATGACGTGATGCCCCTGCTTCCCCAGCTGCGCGAAGCCGGTGTGCAAGACATGCAGCAAGGCCGCCCCTTGCCAGAGCACGTGGTCAGCGCCAATGCCTATCTGGGCGCGTTGCCGATCAGGCAGGCGCTGGACCAGGGGGCCCAGATCGTCATCACCGGACGCTGCGTGGACAGTGCCGTGACACTGGGCGTGCTGATGCACGAGTTCGGCTGGCATGCGGACGACTATGATCGCCTGGCCCAAGGCAGTCTGGCCGGCCACATCATCGAGTGTGGGTGCCAGGCGACGGGCGGCTTGCATACCGACTGGGAAAGCGTCCCGGACTGGCACGACATCGGCTATCCGGTGGTCGAGTGCCGTTCCGATGGCACCTTCGTTGTCGGCAAGCCCCCCGCCACCGGGGGACTGGTCAATACCGCGACGGTCGGCGAGCAGGTGCTGTACGAGATCGGCGACCCGGCCACCTACCTGCTGCCAGACGTCACCTGCGATTTCACGCAGGTAACCCTTCGGCAGGCCGCACCGGACCTGGTGGAAGTAAGCGGCGCACGCGGGCGGGCCCCGAGCAATGCCTACAAGGTCTGTGCCACCTATGTCGACGGCTTTCGCTGCAACGCGCAGCTTTCCATCGTTGGCGTCGACGCGGTCGCCAAGGCGGAACGCACGGCGGAGGCGATCCTCGCCCGCACGCGCAAGCTTTTCGGGGAGAACGGGTGGGGGGACTACAGTCGCACCCGGATCGAGGTGCTGGGAGCAGAGTCCTGCTTTGGGCCACATGCCGCCGTCCGGCACACCCGCGAGGCGGTGATGCGGCTGGCGGTCATGCATCCCGAGAAGGCGGCGCTGGAACTGTTCGCGCGGGAAATTGCCGCGGCGGGGACCAGTTGGGCGCCGGGCACGACGGGCTCGGCTGGTGGGCGTTCCAGTCCCTCGCCATCGATCCGCCAGTATGCATTCCTGCTCGACAAGAGCGCCCTGGCCCCGGCGGTGGTGATGGACGGCGTACGCAGCGGCGTCACCATTCCTTCAGGCAGCCCGTCGGCACCGGTCGCGCCTGCGGCACCCGCAGTCGCTGAACAAACGGGCGCTGTCCCTGCGGAACACGATACCGTCGAAGTTCCGCTGATACGGCTTGCCTATGCTCGTAGCGGCGACAAGGGGGATACCTCGAACATCGGGCTGATCGCCCGCCGGCCGGCGTACCTGCCCGTGCTGCGGGCCGAAGTGACGGTGGCGCGCGTGGCGGACTGGCTTGGGTACCTGGTGAAGGGGCCGGTGACATGCTATGACCTGCCCGGCTTCGACGCCATGAACTTTGTCTGCGAGTCGGCCCTGGATGGCGGCGGCATGGCGTCGCTGCGCAATGATCCGCTCGGCAAGGGCATGGCGCAGATCCTGCTGACCATGCCGGTGCGCGTGCCGCGGGAGCTGTTGTCGTGACGAGGAATGCGTCCAACGCAGCTGCTAACGAGAGCGTCATTCTCGCCGACGACGGCACCGGCGGCGTGACGCGATATCGACAACTGGCCAGCGTCATCCGACATAGGATCGTTTCGGGCGAGTACCCGGTGGGCATGCAGCTGCCAACCGTGGATAGCCTCGCGCAAACCTACGGGATCGCCAAAGTCACCGTGCGCCAGGCCTTTGCCGCGCTGACGGAAGAGGGGCTGGTCAGCAGCCAGCGCGGTCGTGGCACGCACGTCATCAAGCAGCCATCAGAACCCGGACAAGGGCTGCGCTCCGCCATCAATGACGAATCGGCCCATGGCAGCGAGTTGGAAATCCGCATCCTGGAAATGCGCGAGGGCGTGGCGTTGCGGCCGGGCCTGGTCCGGCGCGGCACGCCGCTGGACAGCTATGTGATGGTGCGCAAACTGCATGTACATGGCTGCACGCCCTTCTGCCTGGTCGAGATGTATGTGGCCTCGTCGGTCTTTGCCCGCTTTCCCCGCGGTGGCGAAAAGCAACACAAACTCGGTCATCTGCTGCGCCAGGTCGAAGGCGACCGCCTTGGCATGATGCAGCAGACCATGACGGTTGAGCCGGCCGACTATATCCTGGCACGCGATCTCGCCTATGGCTTCGGGGCGCCAATCGCCAGGATCGTCCGATCGACGCTGGACGTCGACGGCAATGTGCTTCTGGCAGGGCAGTTCTGGTACCGCGGCGACCGTTTCATCCTGGATCTGGAGATTCCAGCCAAGCTGACCGAGCACTACCCGGCGCTGGCCATCCCTGACAGCCGCCGCTGAGCGACAGACTTCACTATTTGAACGAGGAGACATCGAAATGACATCATCCTTTGTACGGAGGGCCATCGACGTGCCCGCGTACGCACCGGCCAACCACACGGGCACGGCGAACCAGCGCATCATTGGCAAGGAGACTGTCGGCGCGCGCCGGCTCGAGGTCCTGCTGGGCACGATTTCCCCGGGCCAAGGCGCGTTGCCGCACGCACACCCGGACCTCGAGCAGGCGTCGTTCCTGCTCGCCGGCGAGGGTATCGGCGAACTACCCGGAAAACAGCGCATCTTGCGCGCAGGGGACTGGAGCTTCAACGCGGCCGGCGTCTTCCATCGCTTCGAGGTCATCGGCGACGAACCGGTACAGGTGATGGTGGTCTACGCTCCGCCGTACAGCGAAAACCCGAACGCGGCGGTGATCGCGACCGGCCCGGACGACCCACGCCTTCAGGCCGGTGCCGCCGATGTCTGCGACGTTCCAATCAGCACCGAAGCGATCGAGCTGCCGCACTACCGTGGCGCGCTCGCCAGGCCGGTCATCACACGCCAGACCGTCGATTCCCGGTTTCTCGACATCTACATGGTCGACCTTGATCCAGATGGCGGCGCCGAGCCACACAGGCTTGGCGAGACCGAGCAGGTGCTCTTCGTTCGTAGCGGCACGATCCACGGGCGCATCGAAGGGGAGCGTTTCGCCGCCGGGACCGGGGAGTGGGTCTACGTTCCCGACGGTGCGGAACTCAGCCTCGAATCGGCAGGCGGGAAGCGCGAGCTGATTGTCATTCGCGCACACGATCCGCTGACCTGACGCAAGCTCGACCAAGTGAATCAATCAGATCCCATGATACGGGAGGAGACAAGATGATCCAGCGATTTCCCCGGCGACGCATGCTCGCCCTGCTGTCCGGACTAGTCGCAGCCTCCGCGGCGTCGCAACTGGTGTGGGCAGATGGCCTGAGCGAGTATCCGGCCAAACCGATCCGTGTCGTGGTGCCCTTCCCTGCAGGCAGTGGCACGGACAACACCGCGCGCTACATCGCGCGGATCATCACTGCCCAGACCGGCCAGTCCGTCGTCGTGGAAAACCGCCCCGGTGCCAACGGGTTCATCGCGGCCACGGCGGTCGCGACAGCGCCCGGAGATGGCTACACGATGCTCATCACGACAAATACCACCCACGCGGCCAATGCGTCCCTGTTCAGGAAGCTGCCGTATGATCCCATCAAAGATTACGCGCCGGTGTCGTTGATCGCCAAGAGCGGATTGGTCTTGGTGGTGCCATCCGACAGCCCGGTGCAGAAGGTGGCAGAGCTGACCACGCTGGCGAAAGACCGGCAAGGCAAGATGTCCTTCGCCAGCGGCAGTTCCTCCACCCGGGTCGCCAGTGAGCTCTACAAGATGAAGAGCGGCGCAGCAGCACTGCACGTGCCCTACAAGGGCGTGCCGCAGGCCCTGACCGACTTGATGGGCCACCAGGTCGACTTCATGATTTCCGACATCAATCCAGCCCTGCCCTTGATCCAGAGCGGCAAGCTGCGCGCAGTCGCCGTGACCACGTCCAGGCGACATCCCCTGCTCGGCAATGTCCCGACCATGGCGGAAAGCGGCCTGCCAGGGTACGAGATGACGGCTTGGGTTGCCGCCTTCTTCCCTGCCACCACGCCAAAACCGGTCGTCGCGCGTATGAGCCAGCTGATTCGACAGGGGCTGGCGCGCCCGGAGGCTACCGAATACTTCAGCCGGACCGGAGGCCAACCCTCCCCATCGACGCCAGAAGAGCTGGCAGCGTTCGTGCGCAGCGAGACCGCGAAATGGGCTGAGGTAATCAAAGCCGCCGGTATCCAGCCGGAATGACCCGCGCCTTCGGCCGCGCCGAGAACACTCGGCTGGAAAGTCCTGGCGGCGCTGGTATTGCCTGGACCAGGACTTCGAAGATGACCAGAGCACCTGTCACGGTCAGCGCCAGGGGAACACCGCGCAAATCTGCGATGAGATGACACCCGTTGTTGAGCCCCCGCCGTCCGCAGCACGGGCCAGCCTCCTGCCTCCCCAGGAGGCTGGCTACGTGCGCACCATGGATACTTGCCCGCCTCCCGTCGATTTCGTCATGTACACGTAGGCGGTAGAGCAGCGCCCTGCGGCGCGGCCGGGTCCAACCGACGTCAGCCTACACCGTGCAACGCGCGAGCCAGGCTGTCTGGCAAGGGGCTTCCCTCTCCCAGCATTGCAAGCGACTCTCGGACGATGTCGTCGACAGCTTCGAGCGGGCCGTCGTGCAGCACGGTGCGGTCGGGACGCACGACTGCGATCCAGCCGACAGGTGCGGCCCCTGGGATAAGCTGATCCGACATGTCCTCCCAAGAATGTCCATCCTGCCGTTCGTGCGCCTCCTGCGGCCGATACGCGCCTTGCCCGCAATGGCGCAGCTGCATGATGACGCCGCCTGCCTGTCGCCAAGCCGCCAGGAGGCTACGGTCCAGCAGCGGCGCGGGATCGCAGCCGAATCCCGCCAGCACGAGCCGCGCCCCGAGCACATCGTCGCTCGGCACGATGGGCGCGCCGGGTCCGCGGCGCACCAGCCCTTGCGGCAGCAAACCGCCGCGCACCAGCCTCGCGCGAGTCTTGCCGCGCTGAAACAGGCCGCGCCTGAAACGCGCGGGCGGCTTGATCTTCAGGTCCTCGAAGAAGGCTCGCGCCCAGGGCATGCGCTGCATCAGCGCCATCGTGCCATGGACGGCGAATGCCGCCAGCCTGTTGCCCGGCATCACCAGCCGGCCCATCAGGAGCGCTAGATTGATGATGGAGCGGGCGTGTGGGCGCCGCTCGGTGTCGTAGGTTTCGAGAATGGCGGGTGTCGCCCTTCCCTGCACGACCCATGCGAGCTTCCAACACAGGTTGGCCACGTCGCGCAGCCCGGCAACGAGCCCCTGGCCGACGAAGGGCGGCGTGATATGCGCGGCGTCGCCCACCAGGAAGGCCCGGCCCTTGGAGAAGCGATCGACGATGCGCGCATGGAACCGGTAGACCGCTGTGCGCTCGATCGTGATGTCCTCCGGCTTGCACCAAGGGGCGAGCAATTCGCGGATCTTATCTGGCGACTCCATCTGCTCACGCGTCTCGCCCGGCTGCAGCATGAACTCCCAGCGTTGCCTACCGCCCGGGGCAACCATGTGCGGCGTAGGCCGGCGCGGGTCGCACAGGAATTCGATGTGGTCGATCGGGTTGGGCACGTTCAGCGCGTCGACGATCAGCCAGTCCTGCGTGAAGGTCTTCCCGGCGAAGGCAAGGCCGGCGTGGCGCCGCAC
>NZ_BAAILO010000541.1:0-443 GCF_054589115.1 Cupriavidus sp. 8B
AGGTCGGGGGTGACGAGCGTCATCCATGGTGCAATCTCTTGCATGGGGCGGCGTTTCAGCATGGCAGGTCACTATCGAAGCCATAGGGGCGGCGGAAGCGCGGACTGAGCTTGCCGTGCCACGGCGTGGGTTCGTACACGTCGCCGTAATGGTTGTAGACGTTCAGCACGAGGTTCCACCACGGGTCGCTTGTGGTGAGCCAGCGCAGGAAGAAGTGGACGCACAGGCCGACCAGGAAGAAACCGGCCACAGTCCAGATGCCGCCCGAGTAGGTGGCGTAACACAGCAGGGCGGTGATGGTCCCGTTGGCAATCGCGAGACCCCGGACAGCACCACCCATCATGCGTGGCAAGGACAATGACCGGCTGACGGTGTGCTGGCGCATGATCAGCAGTACTGGGTGAGACCGAGGTTCTTGGCGATGGGAATCGCGGCAGCTGCCA
>NZ_BAAILO010000542.1:0-286 GCF_054589115.1 Cupriavidus sp. 8B
TTTGCTCACCTCAATGACTGGCTGCTTCAGCAAGTGTCCAACCATTTGCCGCGCTGGCATGGCTTTCGGCTGGTCGCCGCGGACGCCTCACACCTGCGTTTCGCCATCCGCCACAGCCATCTCCCGCGAGCCGCCACCCGCGATCAACTCGCCTTCGGCCTGTACCTGCCCGGTGCCGAGATCACGCTCGCCGCCTCACTGCATAGCGTGCACGAGAACGAACGCCAGATCCTGTTCGAGCATCTGGATCGCCTGCAATCCGACGACTTGCTCTTGCTCGACCGCG
>NZ_BAAILO010000543.1:0-352 GCF_054589115.1 Cupriavidus sp. 8B
CGGAAGGGGCGTGGCGACGGGTTTTCCTGCGAACAAGCTCGCTTCCGCCATGTCGGAGCGGGCTTTTTTTGTTTGTAGGAACCTCGAACAGGAGCTAACCATGCACTCTGCTGTCGATCTGAACTCCGATATTCGTGCCGCTATCGCGAGCACGCTAGCCCGTCGACGGCCCGACTACGTCGGACAACCGAATGCGTGGCGCAATTTGTGTGAAGCGGCCCACGTGGCCGGTCTAGCGGAACCCGCCCGAGCGGAGTTCCTTTCCCAAGTAACGACCCAGCGCGGGGCCGACATAGCCCTGCGCCTTCGGGAGCATGCTGCGTCCATCCGCGTCGCCGTCGTTCAATTTCTT
>NZ_BAAILO010000544.1:0-304 GCF_054589115.1 Cupriavidus sp. 8B
GCGGGAATGCGGACTTCGTGTTGCCATAGCCGACATCGATTGCGACGGTCGAAACTTTCATGAGCGATACTCCTTGGTGAGTGCCTAATGGGTGTTGATGGCTCGAAGTGCCACTAGGGGGGACTTGGACCGAGCAAGACAGACCAGGGCTGTTGCTCGTGGTCCCACTTCCCCTGATCTGATTGGACTTGCTCGGTTCAGCTTTGACCAAGTCCCTCTACGTGGCACATCGACAGACCAACTCTACCGCCAAAGAAACAAAGTCAAGTCGACGTAACCTCGCGAATTTCACGCACGATTCGCA
>NZ_BAAILO010000545.1:0-209 GCF_054589115.1 Cupriavidus sp. 8B
AGGTCCTTCGGACTTTCGTGTGGGTCGCCAATCGAGCAAGTCAACAGCGGCATCATGCATGTATGCGTAGTGCCGTAACGAAAATCCGCTTGCAGCTTGGCTTTGCGGGCAGCCCGCCGTGCGGCACCGCCTCGAGCGGAAGCCCGTCTGGCGAAACAGCAAACATCCAAAAGCCCCTTCTACCCACACGAAAGTCTGAAGAACCAAAA
>NZ_BAAILO010000546.1:0-450 GCF_054589115.1 Cupriavidus sp. 8B
GCCACCGAGGCAGGTGCCATTGACGGCTGCGACGATCGGAACTGGCAGCGTCTCGAACGCGCGTAGCACTTCGAGCGGATCGACCAGCCCTTTGCCGTGTCGCGCAATGCGATCCGGGAACAGTGACACCTCGGCGCCTGCCGAGAAATGCCGCAATCCGCTGCGCAACAGGATTGCGCGGGAACCGCGCTTGACCGCCGCGTCGAATTCTTCGAGCAGCGCGCGGTACATCGTTGGACCCATGAGGTTGTGCGGACGAAAATTCATCGTCAACACGGTCACGCGGTCGTTAATCTCACGCATCACGATAGGTTCGCTCATACTTGCTCCATGTATTTGGTTCAGGCGTTGTCTAATTGAACAGACAACGTTCGTTGCGAAGTTCCCTTGGTTTGAATCCAGGGCGTCATCCGGGCTTGCAGGTTGAGTTCATCCGACTGCCCCTCGGAG
>NZ_BAAILO010000547.1:0-742 GCF_054589115.1 Cupriavidus sp. 8B
CTTCGCTGTCTGCCCGGCGCTACCCGCGGAACTGCCGTTCGAGCCCCGGGCGCTCTCCTTGAACTCTGTGGTGAATGAACTGGTGCCCGCCTTCATGGGCAACTGCCACGTCTTCGTGGTCAGGCGATAGAAGCGAATCACGCCCTTCGACGCGTTGTACTCCCAGTTGATCCCCAGGCGCGTCGCAATCAGGTCGAGCATGTTGGCGAGCGGCATTTTCTCGCTGTTCTTGAATTCCACGCTCAAGGCGCTTTCCACCAGCGGGGTCGCCTGCGCCATGCTGCCCGCACCGCCAATGAGACCGGTCGGAAGCGGTGCGCCGAGTGCCGGCGCCTGGCCCAGCGCCGGCATGCCTTGCGGCACCGTACCCCCACCCTGCTGATTACGCGACTGCAGCCCGGCCTGCGCCGCCATGCTGCGCGGGAGCAACATGTTGGCCGGTAGATAGACATCCGATTCGACCTTCACCGGGATCCCGGTCGCCATGGTGATGCGCTGCCCGGCTACCGCCAGCGGCATGATGCGCTCGGGAAAAACAACGTAAGTGTCGGCGTTATTGCGCAGTGCCAACGGGAGGGTAACGTTTCGCGCAGTAGGAACGGCTCTGCCCACGAGGAAGGGCTTGGAGACTTCCTGCTCTGCCTCCACAGCCGCGCGGTCGCGGCGCATCCGGGCATAGAGCGCGCCGGTCATCGCGTCACCTTGCGCGCGACTATCGTCGACGGCGTGTCTGGTGTCTTCA
>NZ_BAAILO010000548.1:0-691 GCF_054589115.1 Cupriavidus sp. 8B
AGCTGCCGGTACAGTTCCACGCTGTCCATCGCACACCTCCTTACCAAGCCATGCGCGAAAGCGTACTACCTACCCACAGGAAAGTCTGAAGAACCAGAAAAGTAACCAAAAGAAAGCGATCCTTGCAGGAGGCTGGCTTATTGGGGTTACGTAGCCCGGTGGTTTCGTCGTCAGGCCCCGGGTTTTAATTAACTCGTGCCGTTATCGGTTTGAATGGCCACGATACTGCGGATGACGCTGGTTTCGTGGTGAGACTGCTCGGTAGCGGCATCCCTGCTCATTCATCCATCTGCCGGTACCGGTGCGAAGCATCACGATATATCACGCCGTGATGGTTTCGTGGTGGGGTGGGCGCGGTGGTGAACGCCTCGCATTATTTTTTTCGGTGCCACCGCGCCCACGACGAAAACGGGGCGCTTGCAACTTCGTGACCGCCCGCGCCGCGAGCGACAGACGGCTCGAAATTCGTGGTGGTGGCTACCGGTGGGGGCCACAACGAAACCCTGGGCATTGGCAGCGTCGTGATGATCTAAACTGGTAACGGCACGAGGTCATTAGAACCCGGGGCCGTACGACGAAATCATTGGGGTCCCCGATGACGCCACGCCAGCCTCCTGCAAGGATCGCTTTCTTTTGGTTACTTTTCTTTACGAGCCCTCCATGTCAGGATACTTGTCGCCTCGGTCTCCTT
>NZ_BAAILO010000549.1:0-239 GCF_054589115.1 Cupriavidus sp. 8B
CCGCTTGGATTTCTCCCTTCGCATCGGAACGACAGGTTCCCAAGTTCCTTACTGAAGCCTGAGTCAAAGTCACGCCGCCTTTATGCCGGATGCCGAATGGGCCGTCAGCAGGCATCGCCCAAACTTGTCCCGGAGCAGGAAATCCCCCCGGTTTTGACATCGATTATCACGATTACGACACGTCATCAGCGGTTCACTCGCGTTCGTCTCTTTGACTCCCACCTGCCGGGGTTCTCCCC
>NZ_BAAILO010000550.1:0-216 GCF_054589115.1 Cupriavidus sp. 8B
GACTTCGTCGCGAATGGCCTCGAAGCTGCGTGGCGCAGCACCCCCGACCAGGCCACGCTGCCGCTCGACGCCGTCACTCTACTGCCGCCGGTCACGCCTGACCGCCAGTTCCTGTGCCAGGGCATCAACTATGCCAGCCATGTGCGTGAGTCCGGCATGGACCCCGACAAGATCGGCTTCAACACGCTGTTCACCAAGGCCCCGTCCTGCCTTGCG
>NZ_BAAILO010000551.1:0-426 GCF_054589115.1 Cupriavidus sp. 8B
GCACAGGCTGCGGTGCAGCGCAATACGGCGCTGGGCCAGTCGATCCTGAATGCCCCGGGCGCCGTCGCCCGCTTCGGACTGCGGGCAATGACCGGCAACGTATCTTTGGACGAAGTCGGGCAAGGCATCAGCCAGGCCTGGCAGTCCGAACGCATCAATCAGCTGGAAGCGGCGGGGGACTATGCTGGGGCACAGGCGATTCGGACGCAGAACGTGCTGTCGATCGCCTCGCTGGCGGTTGGCGGTGAAGGGGTGGTGGCGGGCACTGCGGATGTCCTGACCGGTGCGGCGAGAACCGCTACAATGGGTACGCGTCTGGCGGCGGAGGAGTTTGGGGCGTCGCGCACGGGGCAGCTCTTTGCGGCAGGGATGGATCAGGCGGCATACCGGATGGGGTTGACATCCTATGTGGTGCCGCCTGAGTTC
>NZ_BAAILO010000552.1:0-979 GCF_054589115.1 Cupriavidus sp. 8B
CCCCCCCCCCGCGACTCACTGCGCCAACGCTCAAGCGTATCCACACCCACGCCAATCTCGCGCCCAACGTCTTCCGGCGATGCGCTCTCGGGCGGCAGCATGCGCGCGACAGCCCTGTCCTTGAATTCTTTTCCGTACCTGGCCACTCTCGTCCTTCATCCTCGCCCCCGGGGTTCTGATTCTATCGGGGCGACAACCATTCTGACGCGGGGGGTTGTACGAGCGCTCGTAGCCAACCAGCATTCCCAGCAGCAACGCGCCCACCATGTTCAGCCCGATGAACGCGTTGGCGGCGAGAAAGGCGCCGCTCCAATAGTGCTGCAGATCTCCTAGCATAGGATCTCGCCATCAGGCTGCGAGCCAGGCATTCAACGAGCGCAAGGTTTCCTCGCTCAGTTCCCCCGCCGCGGCGGCAAGCCGTAGACGGCCAAGGAGGTAGTCCAGGCGTGCCTGAACCAGGTCAAGCTCAGCGGCGAACACGCGCTGCTGCGCGTCCAGTACGTCGGGTTCCGTACGGGTGCCAACGTCCCGGCCAAGCGTCGTCGCCGCGAGCGCGCTACGCGCCGAAGTCAACGACTGCTCGAGAGCGGCGACGCGCGACACGCCCGTTTTCACCGAGAGGAATCCGTCCTGCACATTCAAGCGCACGTCTCGCCGGGCGGCGGCAACCTCCTGCTCCGCCTGGCTCTTCCTCGCAACGGATTCCCGCTCGCGCGAATCCAGTCCGCCGCCCGCGTACAGCGGAATGTTGAGCTGCAAGCCGATCGTCGCGGTTCGGGTGTTGCTGGCTGCAACCCAGGGAGCCAGATTGCCGGTTTGGCCTTGGGCGCCATAACGTGCCACGAGCGCGACGGTCGGGCGACTAGTGACGCGGTACTTGTCAATCTCCGCGCCGGCAACGTCGTGCTCCGACTGCCTGGTCTTGACGAGGTAGCTCTGTTCTTCACCCTTTGCCTGCCACGCCGTGAGATTGTCCGGC
>NZ_BAAILO010000553.1:0-832 GCF_054589115.1 Cupriavidus sp. 8B
CGATGAAAAGATTGAGTATGGCCCTGCGGGCCGGGCAGGTGGCGTTGGGCTGCATGCTTTTCATGAACGCTGGAGAGTCGGGCGCTATCGATCTCGTGGGGGCCTATCAGCAGGCATTGGCCCATGATCCGACGAGCCTCGCTGCTAATGATGCGTTCACGGCGGGACGGGAGAAGGCTGTGCAAGGCGACGCCTTGCTGCGTCCCCGCGTAAGCCTCCAGGCGGCACTGGACCGGATCAACAATCGGTCGTCCGCCAACCCGCCTGCCGAACTCGCGCCGTTGGTCTCCGCCGATAGTTCGGGCACTGCTCGCCAGGCCGGGGTGATGCTCGTGCAGCCGCTGTACGACAGGACCGCTGTGGCCACGAGGCGGCAGTTGCACGAGCAATCCAACCTGGCGCAAACGCAATTTGACCAGTCTCGCCAGGATCTGGCTTTGCGGGTGGCCGAGGCATACTTCGGCGTGGTGTTGGGCGAGGAGACGCTCCGCGTGGTGCAGGCCGAGAAGGCGGCGTTGCGACAGCAACGCGACCGCGCGAAGGCGCGCTTTGACATCGGCCAGGGCAAGATCACCGATCTTCATGAAGCCCAGGCGCGCCTGGATGGGGTGGAGAGTCGCGAAGTCACGGCGCAATCTGCGCTCGAACAGCGACGCACGCGATTCTCGGAAACCGTCGGCATGCCGCCCGATCAACTCAGCGGGTTGGCGCCTGGCTTCGCGCCGCGGCCGCCGGAGCCGGACAATCTCACGGCGTGGCAGGCAAAGGGTGAAGAACAGAGCTACCTCGTCAAGACCAGGCAGTCGGAGCACGACGTTGCCGGCGCGGAGAT
>NZ_BAAILO010000554.1:0-618 GCF_054589115.1 Cupriavidus sp. 8B
GTTGGCCAGGGCATGGCGCTTGAGCCAGGCCCAGAGATACTCCACTGGATTCAGGTCCGGGCTGTAGGGCGGGACAAAGGCCATCTGCACTGCTCCACCGGTGCTATCGAGGTAGTCGCGCACGATGCGACTCTTGTGCTGTGCGGCGCCGTCCCAGATGATCATCAGGCGGCGCTTGAGGTACGCGCGCAGCGCCTTGAGGAACTCCACGATCTGTGCGCTCTTGATCGCGCCGTCGTAAAGGCGGAACAGGCAGTTGTGATAACTCATTCCCGCGATGGCCGAGACATGTTTCCAGTTGAAATGAAACTGGATGACTGGCGTTTGACCTTTCGGCGCCCAGGTGCGCACGCGCGTGGGTCGCTCCGAGAGCCCAGACTCGTCAATGAAGACGATCAGCCGTTGCTCCCGCGTACACTTTTTTTGAGCGCAGGCCAGGTCTTTTGCTTCCACGCCAGCACGGCGTCCTCGTCGCGTTCGATAGCGCGTCGGTCTGGGCGTTGGGGCGAGAAGCCGAGCGAGTCCAGGATGCGCCAGACATGGGCCTCGTTGTATGACACCCCGAAGCGTTGCTCGATGAGTAGACGCACCCGTTTGAGCGTCCACAGTTCGGTGCCA
>NZ_BAAILO010000555.1:0-77616 GCF_054589115.1 Cupriavidus sp. 8B
CTGGAAGATCTGCTGGCCGAGGAAGGTGCGGCCGAAACCGAAGCCGATCCGCAGGCTACCCCTCCTGTCCGGAAGAAAGCGGTACGCAAGCCGTTGCCGGAGCACTTGGAGCGGGAGGAGCGCATTCTCGAGCCCGAGACCGAAGCCTGTCCAGAGTGCGGCGGTAAGCTCAAGCCGCTGGGCGAGGACATCTCGGAGCAACTCGATATCATCAGCAGTTCATTCAGGGTGATTCGGCAGGTGCGGCGCAAGAAGGCCTGCGCCTGTTGTGATTGCATCGTCCAGGCTGAGGCGCCAAGCCGGCCGATTGAGCGCGGCATTGCCACGGCGGGGCTGCGCGCTCACATACTGGTTGCCAAATACGCTGATCATCAACCGCTGTACCGCCAAGCCGCTATCTATGCCCGGCAGGGCGTGGAGCTGGACCGCACGACCATGGCTCGCGGTGTCGGCGCTTGCGGTGCGCTGGTACGCCCCCTGGTCGAGGCTTTGCACCGATACGTGATGATGCCCGGCAAGGTGCACGCGGACGACACGCCGCTGCCGGTACTTGCGCCAGGTAAGGGGCAGACCAAGACGGGAAGACTATGGGCCTACGTGCGGGACGATCGCGCATCGGATTCGGATGCTGCACCTGCGGTCTGGTTCGCCTACACACCAAATCGCCAGGGCCGACATCCCCAAGCGCATCTGGCCGGCTTCCGCGGCATCCTGCAGGCAGACGCGTATGCGGGCTATGTTGCGACCGAACTTATGTTGCGGCGTCCGATTGTCGCCGAGGAAACCTGGAACATTACCCGGCTATTGACGTGACATAAATTTCGGCGCTCTGTGACCTTCCAACCATCGTTCGGAGGTCTGTCATGTCCAAGAAGCCTGCCGCAGCAAAGGTCGAAGGGAACCGCCATTGCGAGGCGCCGTTTTTGCTGGAACGGGAGCGATATTTACGCCACTGCGCCGAGTTGGGTGCAACGCCTGGATCGCTGTGTATAAAGAGAAATGAGCTCATCTGGATCGCTCGCCTTCTACCTGCGACTGCATCGCAAGGCGTCGATATCAGTGTGCTGCATGAGATCGCGCGCAAGCGAGCTTCAATACATACGGGCGTCACAATGGGATATCGGATGATCGTAACCGCCCGACCGTGGTTACGGTTGAGATAAAGTCAATTGTGGTGTACGGGGGGTGATCGTGGCCGGTCGTCAGGCGGCGAGTTTCTGCTGAACCGGCGGATTGTCATGCGCCGGATTTCCGTCCTTGAAGGAAACGCCCTTCAAGAGCAGTTCGATGTGTTCGGCGCCATTGATGCGGCGCCATGTTTTCTCGGCTTCCTCGATCAGCTTGAAGGCCAGGCCAAGGAAGGTTGCTCGTGACACACAATTGCGCGTGCGCGTCGTGCGGTGACGCACGGTCGCGAAGGTCGACTCAATCGCGTTCGTCGTGCGGATGTGCTGCCAGTGCTCGGCCGGGAAGTCGTAGAACGTCAGCAGGCTGTCTCGATCTTTGGTGAGCACGCCGGTGGCCTTGGGGTACTTGGCGCCGTAGATCGTCACAAAGCGATCGAAGGCGGCATAGGCATCTGCCCTGGTGGCTGCCATCCAAATCGCCTGCAGATCTGCCTTGGCGCGGCCATGCTGGGATTTTGGCAAGGCGTTCAGGACATTGCCCATTTTGTGGAACCAGCAACGCTGGGTACGCGTGGCCGGAAACACCTCCTCCAGGGCAGCCCAGAATCCCATGGCGCCATCGCCGACCGCCGCCAGCGGGCCAGCCTGCAGACCGCGGGATTTCAGGTCCAGCAGTACTTCTGCCCACGATGCCTTCGATTCCCGATAGCCATCGCCGATCGCCACGCGCTCTTTCCTGCCGTCGGGTGTGACCCCGATGATCACCAGCAGGCATTGCCCGTCCGAGCCTTCGCTGCGCAGACCCGTGTGGATGCCGTCCACCCACCAATACACATAGCGCGCCGCCGACAGATCGCGCTGATTCCAACTCGCATGCTCGTCCGCCCACTGCGCCTTCAATCGGCTCACCACGTTGGCCGATAGCCCTTTGGCGTCCTCGCCCAGCAGCACCGACAGCGCCTCGCTCATGTCGCCTGTCGAGACTCCTTTCAGGTACAGCCAGGGCAGCGCCGCACTCACCCGCGGCGACTTCCTCACATACGGCGGCACGATCGCCGAGTTGAACTTCACGCCGGAACCGGACCGGTCGCGCACCTTGGGCACCTTCACGGCTATCGGTCCAGCGCCCGTCAGCACCTCGCGCTCTGGGAGGTAGCCATTGCGAACCACGGCGCGCTGCCCGCTCAATGTCTTGACGTTACTGAACTGCTCAAGCAGCTCTGCCAGCTCCACTTCAATCGCCTCCTGGATCACCCGCCGGGCCCCGCGCCTGATCAGCTCATCGAGCCCAAGCCCGATTCCCGATAGACCGACTGCTTCTTTCCCTTTATCCTTGCTCATGGTGGACCTTTCTTGTGCTGGTTTCCGATCTCGACAATCAGATTCTCAGCGGAAAGCTCCACCGCCCTCTACTCCGCGCCTCAATTTCCCCGTCCGTACACCAGTTTCGACTTTAGCTCGTTACGGTTCCTCGGGTGGTGGCGTGAGCCAACCGTCGCTCTTCCGTTTCAAAGCCATCTCGACAGCTACGTCAAATGGATGCGCGATGAGCGAGGGTTCACTCCGTCCACGGTTTGTCAGTGGCAGAGCAGGACCAGACAGTTTCTTCAGTGGTGCGTAAGCACCGATCGCCGGCTGGAGGATCTGCAACCAGATGATATCGATGCCTACTTTGTTCAGAATGCATCGCGTTGGGGGCGGATATCGATGAAGGGGATAACGGGTGCCCTTCGGATATATTTGCGTTACGCGGCCACGCAAGGATTATGCGACGCACGCCTTGCCACGGCACTACGCACGCCTCGTGTCTACACGCAGGAATCCCTACCATCTGCGCCAAGATGGACCGACGTGCAACGGATCCTGGCAACTACCGGGACCGACAAGCCGGCTGACATCAGAAACCGCGCGATTCTGATGCTCTTATCGATCTACGGCATGCGCCGCGGAGAGGTAGTGGCTTTGCGCCTTGATCAGGTGAACTGGGCCGGACGAACGTTGAATGTGTTTCGCCTGAAACGCCGGCAGCCGCAGGTCTATCCGTTGTTGCCAACCGTTGCCGAAGCATTGGCCAGCTATATCGACATCGTGCGCCCGCGGACTTCTGCACCGGAGATATTTCTCGGACTGCATGCACCGCATCGTCCACTGACCCCGCAGGCCGTGTTCGACGTAGTCAATGGCAAGTTTAGAGCGCTGGGAATTGAGGCGAAGCATCGTGGCCCACACGCATTGCGCCACGCCTGTGCTGCAAGCCTGGTCGATCAGGGCTTAAGTTTCAAGGAGATTGGTGATCACCTTGGCCACCATAGTGCATCGGCCACGATGACGTATGCCAAAGTCGATATGCGCGCGCTACGCGAAGTTGGCGACTTCGATCTGGGAGACCTGTCATGAAACTGATCGACGTGGTGACAGCATACGTAACAACGCAACGGTCGTTGGGCCTGCGATTCGTAGCTGCCGACCGACTCTTGCGGCAGTTTGCCCATCAGATGGGGGACGTCGGCATTGCCGACGTCCGGCCGGATGCCGTCGTGCAATTTCTGCAAGGAACGGGCCCCCTCACCAATACATGGCGGCTCAAATACAATGTGCTTTCAGGGCTGTACCGGTTTGCCATTAGCAGGGGATACAGTGGGTCATGTCCGCTTCCCGCAAACGTGCCGAAACTGCCGCCACCCCAAACTCCCTATGTGTACTCGACGGACGAGCTCCATCGCTTGATTGACGCGACGCCTCTGCTGTACAACTACCGTAGTCCACAGCAGGCATCCATGTACAGGACATTGATTCTCCTGCTGTACGGCAGCGGTTTGCGCGTCGGCGAAGCACTGCGGTTGACCATTGTGGATGCGGACCTGAACAACCGTGTCATCATCGTACGCGACACGAAGTTCTTCAAGACTCGTCTGGTACCGGTTGGGCAACGGTTGTCGATGGAATTGGCCTCGCATATCGAGCGCCGTCGGGGCCTGCCGATGCCTGAGGGCAGTGACTCGCGTCTGTTCGCTTCACGCACTGGGCAGAGGTGGCCGTATTCGCAAGTCATTACCCTGTTTCAGCGCCTGCGCCAGATGGCTAAGATCAAGTGCCCCGAGGGAGAATTGCATCCGCCGCGCCTGCACGATTTGAGGCATACCGCGGCAGTGCATCGGGTTCTTGCATGGTATCGCGATGGCAAGGATGTGCAACGCCTGCTTCCGCAATTAGCGACCTATCTGGGCCACGCTGATATCAAATCGACGCAGCGATATCTGAGTATGACACCGGAGTTGCTCGGAGAGGCAAGTCGGCGTTTCGCACAGTACGCGCAGTGTGGAGATGGTCATGAATGACAGGAACCTGCTTGGACCCTGGATCCGGCGCTTCATGCTTGAGCATATGGTCGCGGAACGGAACTTCTCGCCCAACACCCAAGCAAGCTACCGCGACACGTTGACTTTACTATTACCGTTCGCGGCCAAGCTCGGCGGCATTGCAATCGATCGGATGACAGTTGAGGACCTTTCGCCAACCATCATCCGCCAGTTTCTGGATCATGTCGAACGCGATCGGCATTGCGGTGGCGCCACCCGCAATCTGCGGCTGAGCGCGGTCCATTCTATGGCTCGCTTTATCGGCACGCATTCGCCTGTTCATCTGTCGTGGTGTAGTGAGGTACGGTCAATTCCATTCAAAAAGACGGCTAAGACATTGATCGACTATCTTGAGAAGTCCGAGATGGATGCTTTGCTGGCAGCGCCGGATCGACGCACGGCTATTGGGGCGCGCGACTATGCATTACTTTTGTTCCTGTACAACAGCGGAGCTCGCGCGGACGAAGCTGCGAAGTTGACCATCGGACGCTTGCAGCTCACTGAGCCGGCCTCCGTTCGCATACTTGGCAAAGGAAACAAGATGCGTGTGTGTCCGTTGTGGCCTACGACATCTTCCGTATTGACTCAACTTGTAACGGGACGCAATGCAAACGACACCGTATTCCGTGGACGGACAAACCAGCCGATGACACGATTCGGCATACATCGTGTCGTCACCCAATATGCCACGCTCGCGTCGGAGACACATCCTACGATGAAAGATAAGCGTGTCAGTCCGCATTCGGTTCGACACACGACCGCGGTTCATCTGCTACGCGCGGGCGTCGATATCAACACGATCCGAGCTTGGTTAGGGCATGTCTCTTTGGATACGACACACATCTACGCCGAGGTCGACCTGGAAATGAAAGCAAAGGCGCTTGCTCGCGTCGACCTCTCGGGCTTGCCCGCAGCATCAAGGCGCGCAACCACGCTGCCTACACTGATGACGTTTCTGAAGCAACTTTAGTTTGTAGGGGGCATTTTTATGTGCGGACACGAGTCAGCGGTCATTGGACAAGCCCTGACTCGACACCATCGCCGTAACATAAATTCGATCGCAACATAGCCACTGAAATGTTATGCATAACATTTCAGTGGCTTCAACGCTGTTTTTACCGATGGCAGTGTGCGCGAAGCAGCTTGTATGGCCCACGCGCGCCGTAAGGTGCACGATCTGCATGTCCGCAAGGCAACGCCGACCACAACGGAGGCGTTACGCCGGATCGGCGAGCTCTATGCCATCGAAGCGGAAATCCGGGGTAAGCCACCTGCCGTGCGTCAACAGGTGCGGCAGCAAAGATCCCGGCCCCTACTGGACAGCTTCGAAGTGTGGTTGCGAGAGCGGCTATTGACGCTCTCGACGCAGTCGGAAACGACCAAAGCCATCAACTACATGCTGAACCAGTGGCAAGCGCTAATCTACTACTGTGATGATGGCCTGGCAGAGATAGACAACAACATCGCGGAGAATGCGCTGCGCGGTGTCGCGTTGGGTCGGAAGAATTTTTTATTCGCCGGCGCTGACAGTGGCGGCGAGCGCGCGGCCGCAATGTACTCGCTCATCGGGTCCTGCAAACTCAACGGCATCGATCCCGAGGCCTATCTGCGTCACGTCTTGGCCCGCATCGCCGATCATCCCGTCAATCGGATCGACGAACTTCTGCCGTGGAACGTCGCCGCTCAACTGGCGTTGCAAGCCTAAAGCAGCACCATTCCTGTCTCGTCGTCAACCACGGTGCTGGCGATCCGCTTACGCACTTAGTCGCAAAAGAGCACGACAATGTGACCCGAGCGTATTTGCAATTGCACGTCAAATCGACACATCAAAGCGAAGCGCTTGTCGGCAATGGTCCCTGGGCTGTGGATCCCTGACACCAGCGGCGCTCAACAAGGCACTGATGAAGGGGCCTTTGTAGTCGCTGCGATGATATTCGCAAGACATCCTCAGCATGAGGATGTCACCGCGGCTCCTGCCGAGGTGCAATGCCGAGTGTCAATTGCGTGAATCTTGCCCAAGCGAGGACGGGCGTAGATCAATGCGCCCGGGATCGGCACGCACACGCAACGTTCGACAAGGTCGACGAAGGCTTCAATACCTGCCGTCGCCACGCGATAGTGGCGGAGAGCGAGCGGGTGATTGTGCACCGTCAGCTCTGCCGGATTCACCGCCGTTGCAATAGCCGATAGGAGCGCGGCTGGCCGCGCGGACTCGGGTCGCGCTGACACGTGAGGCACGCGGTGCGACTTTCGCGACCGTGGTGGTCTTCTCATTCATGCCGGCTCCTGGCCTGCGGGATCAGTTCCTCTTCGCCCTTTACGGCCGGCAATAGTCGAACCCTGGCCAGCGCCAATTTGCGCCCGCGCCCCAACCATTAGCGGCAGTACCCCCGCGCATTGCGCAATGCCCTTACCTTTAACTGGACCCTTGGCCAGTTGCACAACCAGCTGTACTGGTGTCATTGTTTCACTTGCGGGTGCAGACGGAGGGGGGCTTTGCTGTCTGGCGCTCGCGCCCCACCTGCGCGATGTCGCTGGCCGCCCTCCGACGCTTTGCGGCCTGCTTGCGTCTGAGAGCAAACAAGATCTCGATCGGAGTGTCGCCCGGGCCGAAGTCGAGCTCGCGCGCCCGCTTGGCCTTGAAGATTTTTGCGGCGCAGCCGCAATGAATGCGAAGAGAGGTTGCGGGACTCGAAAGATGTTTCACCACCTTGGACTTGGTCAGTTTCAGTCTACCGCGTCTAGCGAGCTAATTCCCGAGGCGCTAAGCCGAAGCGGATGTCCGGAACAGCGATTCGAAGCCCCAATGAAGTTGGCTCAATCTGAACGAAGTGCTGCCACCCCTCTGACCTCTCGGCGTTGCACGGGTAGCATTTTCACCGTCATTTACAACCTCCTCGCTTTAGCAATCTTGATTATGTAATCAAGATTGACCACGCCAATCCACCACCATAAAGTCGGTAGTATTGGTGCGGCGTGCCCGCTTTTCCTCACATATCCGCCGCTCCAATGCGTTCCAAAAATATCTTGATTTTTGAGCACGCAAGAACTAGTAGTCAAAAACGACAAGGAGACGGAATGAGTTATGTGATAGGCATCGACACCGGAGGGACGTTCACCGACGGCTTTGTTGCGCATGAAAGCGGTCGCCTGGCATCAGCCAAGTCCCCCTCGACACCGCCTGACTTCTCGCAGGGATTTCTCAACGTCCTCGATGAGCTGGCACGCGAGCTCGGCATTTCCACGGCACAGCTTCTCGCGCAAACGCGTTACATCGTGCATGGGACCACATCAACGATTAACGCGGTGATCACTGGCGACGTGGCAAAAGTGGGGTTCCTGACCACCCGCGGTCACGCCGACTCCATTTCCATCATGAATCTAGAAGGCCGATATGCGGGTCTCGGTCCAGACGAGATTCAGAACATGGCGCGCACCAATAAGCCGCAGCCACTTGTTCCGCGCGATCGCCTCTTCGAAATTGACGAGCGCATCGACTACAAGGGGGCCGAAATTGTCCCTCTTGACGAACGCGGCGTTCGCGAAGCAGTCAGAAGACTAGTGGAAATGGAGGTTGAGGCGATTGCGGTATCGTTTCTGTGGTCGTTCCGCAATTCCACTCACGAGCGTCGGGCACGTGAGATTATTTCCGAGGAAGCACCTCACTTGTATGTTGCGCTTTCGAGTGACGTCAGCCCGCGTATTCGTGAGTATGCGCGCAGCGCCACGACAATCATCAATACGCAAATCGGTCCCGTGTTGCGCAAGTACCTTGTGCCGCTGGAGACGCAGTTGCGCGAACGGGGCTTTACTGGCGCATTGCTTGTCATGCAGGGCTCTGGGGGTTGTGTGCAGGCGGCCGATGCGCCCGCTCACGCGGTAAGTACGCTGGGCTCGGTGCTTACCGGCGGCGTGGTCGGCTGCCTTCACCTCGCGGACGCACTTGGTCACAAGAACGTCGTGTCTACTGACATAGGTGGAACAACATTCCTCGTCGGCCTCGTCTTGGATGGAAAGCCTGCAACCACAACGACAACAGTGTTGCATCAGCATCAGATCAATACCACGATGGTTGATGTGCATACGATCGGCGCAGGAGGTGGTGCAATCGCCTGGTTGGATGCAGGTGGCAACCTACGTGTCGGGCCGCGCAGCGCGGGCGCGCGACCCGGTCCCGCGTGCTACGGCGAAGGCGGAACCCTCCCCACGGTCACAGATGCGGATCTTGTGCTCGGGATCATTAATCCCGACAACTTCCTTGGCGGACGCAAAAAGCTGCATCGAGAACTCGCGGAGGAGGCTATCCGACAGCATATCGCGGAGCCACTAGGCCTTTCGGTCGATGAAGGCGCTGCCGCTATCTATGCCATCCAGAATGCTCAGACTGCTGACCTGGTACGCAAAGTCGTAGTCAATAGCGGCTACGACCCGCGCGACTTCGTCGTCTATTCCTTCGGTGGCGCTGGCCCAATGCACTGTGCCAGCTATTCGGCGGATCTAGGTGTCCAAGAAGTCGTCGTACCGCTTGGATCAACCGCTGCGGTCTTTTCCGCGTATGGACTTGCCGCATCCGATATTGTATTGACCGCCGAATCCTCAGCACCAGACAACTTCCCCTCGCCGGCAGATCAAGTCAACGAGATTTTTGTCAGACTTGAAGCGGAGCTCCATCAGCGTATCGTCGACCAGGGCCTACATTTTACTGAAGTCCGGTTTGAACGCGAAGCGGATCTCCGCTATACGATGCAACTGGCGGAAGTATCGACGCCCGTGCCCACCGGCATTCTCGACGATGACGCTGTGCGTCTGGTCGGCACCCATTTCGAAACGCTGTACGAAAAGCTCTACGGAAAAGGGACGGGCTTCGCGGACGCTGGTCTGCAAGTCATTACCTACCGCGTCCGTGCAATCGGCTGTCTACCCTCCCGCCCCACGTTGCCTGAGCTCAAACGTCAGCGCGGCGAGACTCGCCCCCATCGGACTCGTCAAGTCTTTCTCGATATGCGTCACGGATGGGAAAGCACATCCATTTATGACTATCGAGACCTCGCTACTGGCGCACAAATCGAAGGTCCGGCCGTCGTCGAGGCACCGACCACAACGGTAGCTATCCCACGAGGCTGCGCGGGGGAAGTCGATCGTCTCGGCAATCTCGTCTTGCGCTACGACGTCGTTTCCGCCGCCCAAGCGGCATGAGGAGATTCTGATGACTATTCTACATGTGGCCGGTTCAGAACGCTTCGCCTGCCGCCCGGACAACGACGCCAAAATCTACCGCGCAATTGACGGCCGACTGAACCTGCATAGCGTTACCGAACAGGAAATCGCGACTGTTGATCCCCTTACGTACGAAGTCATTCGTCATAGACTTGCGATGATCACTGAGGAAATGGGCAATGCACTCAAGCGCATGTCCGGTTCAGTCGTCGTGACGGACGCCAACGATTTCGGTGCCACGATTCTGGATGAACTTGGCAACTCAGTACTTGTAGGTCTGTACAACACGCAGCTCGCTGCCTCGGTCGACATGGCCGCCAAGTGGACTCTTGAGCATCGCTCGGAGCGACCGGGTATCCGACCGGGTGACATGTTTTTGTGCAACGACCCGTGGGTTGGCGGAGGTATTCACCAGAATGACGTTACCGTACTGGCCCCTCTCTTCCACGAGGGTGAGCTCTTTGCGTGGACGGCTGCGGTATGCCATCAGGTCGATCTCGGCGGTGTCTCGCCGGGAAGTTGGTCGGTCGAAGGACAAGACGTATTTTGGGAGTCAACGCCCGTACCACCGGTGAAAATCGTCGAAAATGGGGAACTGCGTGTCGACGTCGAAGATATGTATATCCGGCGCTCCCGCGTTCCTAGGCTAATCGCACTGGATCTTCGCGCAAAGGTCGGTGCTAACAACATCGCGCAGGAGCTCTTGACCCGTTTGATCGCAAAGTACGGCGCCCGAACCGTGAAGGCCGTGATGAAGCGAATCATGTCCGATGCCGAAGATCGTCTGCGCGCCAAACTGCGCTCTTTGCCTGATGGTTCCTGGGGTGCGGTTGCGCACCAGGACAGCGCGCGCAGCGGAGATCGCGGAATCTACAAGATCGTGCTGACGATGCACAAGCACGGTGATACGCTCCATTTCGACTTCACTGGCACAGACAGTCAAGTTGAAGGGTTTATCAACTGCACCTTTGCAGGTTTGCGCGGTGGGATAATGCCCATCGTACTGACTATGCTCTGCGGCGATATTCCTTGGGCGCCGGGTGGCTTGTACCGGTGCTTGCAGATCACTAGCGAACCGGGAACGATTAATAACTGCACATTCCCAGCGGGCGTCGGCAAGGCATCTGTCGCGTCGGCATGGGCCACGCAGAACGCAGTCTCAGAGTGCGTCGGGAAAATGTTGTCTGTGCACCCCGAGCATCGCAAGTCTATGATGTGCGTCTGCTGTGGAACGTGGGACCTCGCGCTGATCGCTGGCGTCGACCAGCGCGGTGGCCCATTTGTCACGATGCTGTGCGATGCGATGGCAGGCGGTCTCGGCGCCAGAGCCGATCAAGATGGAGTCGACACAGGGGGCCTTAACTGCATCCCAATGGGCCGCGTGGCCGACGTGGAGATTAACGAGTTTGCGTTTCCAATTCTGTATCTGTGGCGCCGAGAAGAAATCGACTCTGGTGGGCCAGGCAGATATCGCGGAGGAGTTGGTGGCTCCAGTTGCTTTGTGCCACACGACTCCCCGTTGGGCGAAATACATCTTGTAGTTTCCGCACCCGGCAAAGCCGTTCCGATGGCCGCTGGAATCGGTGGTGGGTATCCAGCAGCAACCCAACACGACGTTCTGATTCGCGGCGCCACAGCCCGAGAGCTGCTTGCTGCCGGCAAAATTCCAGCATCCATAGACGCGCTCCAGGGTGCGCCGGTCGTCTTGCCTCCTCATATTGAAACGCATCTCGCAGTTACCGACGCATATTACACGCATTGGCAAGGCGGCGGCGGTTACGGCGACCCCTTGCTGCGCGATCCAAGTAAGGTTGCGCTTGATGTCGCCAGCTATAAGGTATCGCCGCACTCGGCTCTAGATGTTTACGGCGTCGTCCTCGACGGCGCGGGCACGGTAGATATGCCTGCAACTGACCGTTATCGAGTACGACTACGCCGCGAACGAACAGGTACGTCAACTTTTGCCGTTGACAAGGAGTGACGCTATGCGAATTGACGACAATCTGGAGGTCTCAGAATCTGGGGCGGTTTCATGCTCGCATTGCGGGACTGCTCTGGGCGACTGCGCAGACGAACCACTGAAGAATGCGATTCGGAGCGAGTTTCCATCCACTGCCGCGGGAGCGAGTGTGCGCGCTGAACCGGCACGTTTTACGGAAAGACCAATCGTCCTACGCCGGACTTTCTGTCCGGGTTGCCTAGTTCTACTTGAAACCGAGATCGTGCCACAGGACGAAATGTCTTACCGGACATGGACACTGAATACCTGACGGACTAGCTTGACGGCCCGACGCGTAGGCAACGTCGGGCCATACCCCTGCACAAACAAACGAATACACCCACCGCTGAAGCCCTCGGCTTGTAGTCTCAGGATTATCGACAATTTTCGAGTGCGGTGGAATTTTCTTTTAAACATCAGGGTACGGTGTCAAGTTCCTCAAATCGTGGACTTATTCAGACCTTCCCTGAAGGCTGGCAATGCAGTCGATGCGACGTTCATCTCGGCGCCCATTTCCACCAAGAACCCAGGTAGCGAGCGCGACCCGGAAATTCACTCGACCCAAAAGAGCGGCAACTGGTACGGGACGAAGGCGCACATCGGCGTGGACGCCCATTTAGGCCTTGTGCACTCTGTCATTGCCGCCGCAGCAAACGTTCACGACACCGTCCCGGCTGGCTCAATACTGCACTGCGACGAATGAGATGTGTTGCTGATTCAGGAGAAAGGCATTCGCTGGCATGTTGTTGCCATGTGCCGGGTAAGCGCAGAGGACCTCCCCGACGGTGAGAATCCATTGGCCTCCGATCGCGGACCACCACGCTCGCGTTGCGCACGGCATGGGCTCGGAAGTAGCAGTGCTGGCAGACAAACTTGGGCTACGTGGGCCGGCTGTCTGAGTGGTCCGGCCGCATCGACTACACTCCTGCGAACTGTAATGCGGTGGCACCATCACGACTAACGTGTTTCAACGCAGTGCCTTGTATTGTGCGCCAAAGTCTTGCCCCACGTGCTCATCAGAATTCGCTCATTGAGGCCAGGCTTGGCGCGAGCGTATTGCGCGGCTAGAGTCCTGACTCGTCCTGCCGAGCCTTGCCGCGATCGCGCGTGGTTTCCATGCAGAAGACGTGCATTATGCACCCGCGGGACGTCGATGGCGGATACTACTCCAGAGATACCGCATATCTCACCGCGAGCTTCTTCCACATCGGGATTTCGTCAGCGATGGTCTCAGCAAAAACTGAGGGACTTGATCCAACGATTTCATAACCCTGCGATGCGAGGGCCTCCCGTACGTCTGGCTTTCTGAGCGCAGCCGTTGTGAGCGCGACGAGCTTGTTTGAAATTGGGTCAGGCAAACCCCGAGGTACGACGAGTCCAAACCACACCTTGATGTCCAAAGTGCTCAGCCCTTGTTCCGCGGCCGATGCAACGTCAGGCATGGACTTGCTTCGCTCGCGTGCTGTGACGGCGAGCAAGCGTATGCGACTATCCCGTTTGAACGGCAACGTATTGGTTACGGTGCTGACAAAAACTTGCACTTGACCGCCGAGCGCATCGGCAAGTGCCGGTGCGCAACCCTTATACGGAACATGGACGAATTGCACATTCCAGGCAGCCGCGAGCATCATCCCGGAAAAATGTTCGGGGCTTCCATTTCCGCACGAGGAGAATGCGAGTGGTTGCCCCTGCGCTTCTGCCTTCGCGCGCAGAGCTGGAAGCGTCAGTACTCCGAGGGAGGTCGACACACCAATGACGAGCGGGGAGGTAGCAAGCAGCGAAACAGGTTGGATATCCCGTTGTGGATCGAACGGCAGCCTCTTGTACACCGCGCCATTCATGGTGAGATTGTTGTTGATTAGACCAATCGTATAGCCGTCTGCGGTTGATTTGGCAATTGTATCGAAACCGATGTTCCCGGAGGCACCGGCGCGATTCTCCACGACGAATGCTTGGCCAGTATCTGATGTGAATGATTTTGCTAGAACGCGCGCAATGGTGTCCGTTCCACCGCCAGCAGGAAAAGGCACGACAATGCGTACCGGCCTTGTGGGATACTGCTCGGCGGCCGTGGCGGGTTGGGGGGCAACGATCTTGCCGAGTACGGTCGCGAGCAGAGCCGCTCCGACCGATGAAAACATCGCCTTCATTGGGGTCTCCTGTTCCCGCCTGATCCCTTCTGACTCAAGGCCAGGCGCGGTCTATTATCAAATAAAGTAAAGAGAGGGGATAAATAGCATTACTTGGCTATGGCGCGAATTTAGCTCGTGGCCGCACGAGGAAGCCTGAAAGCCGCTGCTCCTGCACATGCGCTGCATATCCCGCGATACGCGCAAGCAAAAACAGTGCGCCAGGTGCATCCTGCGGCAAGTTCAGAGCAAGCTGTACCGCAACAAGAGCAACCGGTAGGCTTGGCCTAACCTGCCACCTTCGTGCACACTCATCAATGAATTCGAGGAGCGCGCGACTTCCTGGTGCTGGGTTGGACATACGCGTTACCGCATCGATTAGCAATGAAGCGCGTGGGTCGCCTTTGGGATAAAGGGGATGGCTGAAGCCCGGAATCTGCCAGCCGTTCTCGCGTGCCTGCGCAAATTCTTCGAGCAAGATCGCCCTGCTCGCCGATGTCCTGACAAGTTCGTCGGTCCAGGCCGCATCACCGCCTGTTAGAGGTCCCTCAAACGCGGCAATGCCCGCCAAAACGCAAGTGTTCAAATTGGCGCCGGTAGAAGCGGCTACACGAGCGGCGAATGTCGCAGTTGCAAGCTCATGGTCCGCGCAGAGAATCAACATTGCATCGAATAGTGCTAGGTGTTCGCTCCGCACGTTCAGGGCACGACCCAGCAAGCACGCTACTGATTCGCTCGAAAGAGGCACGATCAACGGCTCGCCGTGTAGGCAAGCAAATGCGCCGGCAAGCACCTGGATGATCTGTCGCGCCGCCGGGGCGGTGCCCCCCAACTTGAGCTCGGGATTCCCGTTTTGAGTCGCAGATAGCAACTCCACGAGCATCGACAGCAAGTCGCGAAATCGCATGGTCGGGATGCGGGATACCAAGTCATTGGCAATGACATAGAAGGCGTCAGGCGGAAGCTCTTGGTCCCAGCCCCCTGTGCGCTCACTCCATACGCCTGTCCAGATTAAATCGGCTACTGCCTCGAACGTGCAGCCATGACGAACAAGTTCCGTGGCCAAATGCGAGCGATAACGTGGGCCGCTACCGGTAATTTCCGTGATCGAAGATGAAACGACCGGTTCACCCCAACGCAGTGCACCTGCAGCCACAGGGCCATGGCCAGAGCGCGCAATGCTGCGCAATCGCACTCTCTCGACATCTTCGCGCGAATAGAGCTTCTGGTGTGTCCCTTCTTGGGCTATTGCACCGATCCAACCGCGCGCGACGTAGGCATATAACGTCTGCGGTTTAATACCAAGCAGTTCGATTGCGCGGTATGCGGGAACGAAGTCAGGCAGCACCGCAGACTCCGTAGTCGAGATGGCGCCCTCCACTACGATTCGTCGACGACGCTCCGCTTGCGGAAAGCGGTCATCTCGAATCGGCGCTTCGTGCATGTCAGCGACTTCGCGAGCACCGCGATCTTGAGTAGGTTCGTTATCGAGTCGGGCAGATTTCACTCAGATCCTCCATGCTTTCTCTCTCTCGGTCGCAATGAAAGCGGGGCCTGTAGTCGACGCGAAAAACGCGAGAAGCGCTTCTCGCTGATGAACGTCAGTGTAGACAATTGGACTCAAGCGCGACAAAGCTTTGCTCTACTGAATTGCCACTCTTTTGCCCCCGTTCTCTATCGCCGCCTTCGCGTAGCTCGTTATCCTGAGTCTTCCGACTGATAGGTATGAGTCAAGTGAGGGGTGGACCGAATAGACAATACCGGAAGCCGTCACTTGCTTCGAAAGCCATAACACAATTGGACGCCGCCCCGCAATACGTACGACGGCTGGCTACTCGATTCTTGGTCGTCGTGCGAGTCCGCCGCGCTCAGCCTGTGCACTCGGTACCAGGATTGTGGCTTCGAGGAAAGGTGGTATCGAACGATCCCACGCGAATCTTAAGCCTGATCGCCATAGACTTCCAATGCAAAAACTCCACCAACGCATAACAAGAACGTCATGCATTGATGGATGCAAAGCCGACTTCCTGCTTCATCGAGGCCAGTTTCACCGCCGTCTTGCGAGGGGGGCCAGCGCCCTCCCTCTCCGCAGACTGATACCGTGGAACTCGCCATGAACTTCAGATTGATCGCGGCATTCACGTCGCGATCGCGCGCTATGCCGCAAACAGGGCACGACCACGGACGTATCTACAGCGCCAACTCATTCAGCTTGTGCGCGCGAACGTTCAGGTCTTCGATGCCAATTGTGTGGACAAACCAGCGGTCGGCCACACGGGAGACCGCGGCGGACATGATCTTGCCAGCGAAGCGCAACGTCTCGCGCGTGTGCACCCAACCGAGATTGGGGATGCGAATGCGCGAACCGTCGAGGCTGAACTGGTTATTGGTAAGCGTAAAGCGGTCGTGCACGCCTTTCTTGCGGAACCGGGGGTAGCGGGCGCGGCCGGCAAAGAAGTTCTGGAATGCCTGCCCGAGCTAGATGATGGCCATCTGCGGCGCGTTCTTCGTGAACTCCAGCATCCACGGGAACTGCTCGCGCTTGATGGCGTTGAGTCCGGCGAAAGGAGTGCAGCGACGGCCTGGAATGGTTGGTATCGGCCTTAAACGTCTCGTACTAGCGCTTCCATTCGGCGAGCGCCCAGTTGTAGGCAAAGCGCGCCGTGCCCGCTGCGCGGGCCAGATAGGTAGCCTGTACATTGTTCGGATCGAGCGCGATGCGATGGGCGATCAGCACTGCGACGCCGCCCCGGCCTGGCGCACGCCGTCGAGCAACTTCCGGTTCTTGCGCGAGCGGCTCAGATATCGCGTACTCGTGACCGGCACGCTGTTGCGGCGCCACTTCCGCCACCTGAAGAGAACGGGCTTTGTGCGCGTGGCCATCCGGGCACGGTCGCTGCTATCGTGCACGCCAGCTCGGCTGACAACTTTTAAGACAACTCATTCAGCAGCTCTATTGCCTGACGCGAATCGACGGTCTCGAATCCTTCCGTGAAGGAACCATGGGTCTCTGTCAGAATTTTCCGGGCGGCGTCGTTCTTGCATTGACGCTGCCAAAGCCGGGCAAGGCTCAGCACGCCTTGCAACTCAATTGACTTGGCCTTTTGGCGGCGGGCCAGCGCAATTGCCTTTTGGAAACATGCCTGTGCTGCTTCGGCCGTCTCGGACAAGCTGGCATCCTTCCCCGGCAACTGCAACATCAATTCTCCCTGGAGGCGATTCAGCGTCGCTTCATCGAAGCACTCGCTGGTATTGCCCACCAACATCAGCGCGTCATCCACCACCCTCAGCGCCAATTTGGGCTGCCCTGCGTTGCCATACGCATCGGCGAGGAGTCCTAGAAGGGATGGCCGCCCCAACGCCGCTCCGGTTAACTCGTTGGCGCTCAGACCCTGGTGAATTAGCGCGATTCCCTCCTCATGGTTGCCTTGTCGTACAAGCGCCCAGCCGCGCAGGATCGTCGCCCAGGCCAAATAAAGTGGAAAGCCCCGTTCACTCGATAGTGCGAACGCGGCATTGGCGTACTCCAACGCCGGTCCCAGTTCACCCCGTCGCTGGTGCAGTTCGGCCGCGAAAACAAGGCCTAGAGCAAGGCTAAATGGATCTGCGGCTTCCCGGGCGAAAGCCAGAGCCTCCTCCGAACGGGCGAGTGACTGATCCGGCAAGCCCAGATACCATAGGATCCAACTCAGGGTGCTGCGCATGTGCACTGCGGGATTTCGCGCATAGCGCAGGAGATGGCCGTATGACTGCTGGTCCGGGCGGTACAGTTTCAACGCCTGTTCTATGTGAGTACGCGCTAGACTGATCTCTCCGAGTCGAAACATCGTGGAGCTGAGAAGACGGTGCGCCTCTGCGAGTTCTTCAGTTTGCTGTGTGACCTGCGCGTGGCCGAGCAGACGGTCCGCAAGGACGTGTGCCTTATTGAGTTGCGCACGCAACAGGTAGAATGACCACAGTCCATATTGCGCAGAAAAGCACTGCGGTGATTTCTCGTCCTTTTCGCACAAAGCTAGCGCCCGCGTGTAGATAAGCTCCACTTCCGGCGCACTGGAGCCACGCGCGACCATCCAGGCTGGACCGAGGGTTAGCAGCAGCGTTAGTTCCTCGCGCCGGCGTTCCGGGGTATCAGGCAAGGTCTTCAGCAAATCGAGGGCCGCACTGAGATGGCTCATCGCCTCGAGCTGCGCCGAACGCTGCAGACTCTGCGTGCCAGCCAGCGTCAGGTATTCGATTGCCTTCGGCACGTTGCCGCTCTGGCTGTAGTGGTATGCCAGTTCGCTGCAATATTCCTTCAGTTTGTCCGGAAACAGCGCCTCAATGGCCTGAGCCGTGCGCTCATGCAGCATGCTGCGCTGTCCGGAAAGTAGCGAGGTGCTTGCCACTTCCTGTGTCAGCGCATGCTTGAACACATACAGTACCTCTGGGTAAGCAGGACGTTCGTAGATGAAGCCCCCCTCTTGGAGGGCCGCCAGCAAAGGATATAGCATCCCTTCGGTCTGCCCCGTAACATGACCGACCAGACTGGAAGGAAATTCCGTGCCGATCACCGCCAGCGTCTGCAGCAGTTCCTTCTCGGGGACCGACAGCCGGTCGATACGGGCCGCCAGCACCGCCTGGACGGTCGTCGGGATATGCAGCGCGAGGTGGGCCTTTTCGATCCTGTAGTTTCCCCGCGGGCCGAGCAGCGCGTTTTCCTCGACAAGCGTCTGGACAACTTCTTCCACGAAGAAGGGATTGCCCTCAGTTTTTATCAGGATCAGCTGTTTGAGCGGCACCAGCGACGGATTGTCTCCTAGCAGTGCCGTGAGTAGCCCATGCGCTTCCGCATGACCAAGCGGTTCCAAATGGAACTGAATGTAGCAGCGATTTCCGCCCCAGTCATGCCTGTATTCGGGACGATAGTTGACAAGCAGAAGCATCCTACAGCCAGGCACCTCCGCAACGAGAATATTAAGAAAGGCTTCCGTTTCACTATCGAGCCACTGCAAATCCTCGAACAGGACAATGAGTGCCTGGTTCTGGCACTCGCGCACCAAGAGTCTTACGATCGCCTCGAAGGTTCGCTGGCGCCGGGTGGTCGGATCCATCGTCGGCATTGTGGACCCCGGTTCGGCAATACCTAGAAGATAGAGCAGGTACGGCAAATGCTCCTCAAGAGAGCGATCCAGGATCAGCAGCTTGCCGGCGGCCTTCTCCCGATAGCGGCGTTCGTCATCCTGTGTCGTGATCTGGAAGTAGTTGCGCAGCAGGTCGATCAGAGGCAAATAGGGAAACGCCTTGCCATGCGACACTGAGAAGGTCTCGAGCACCATGCAGCCTTGCCGCGAGCGCGCCTTGAATTCATGGAACAGACGGGATTTGCCAACTCCCGCTTCCCCCACGACGCCGACGATCTGCCCACAGCCAGCCTTGGCCAGTTCCAATGCCTCACTAAGACGTTCCAGTTCGGGCTCACGACCGACGAACCGCGCCAGGCCGCGGTGCGCCCCCACCTGCAGCCGCGTACGTAACGCTCCCAGGCCGAGTACCTCATACACCTCAAGCGGCTCGCGCAACCCCCTAATCTGTGTGCGCCCCAGGGCCCTAAATTCAAAATACCCCTCGGTCAGCCTGTAGGTCGAATCGCTGACGAGGATGGACGACGGCATCGCCGCCCCTTCCATTCTAGCGGCGATGTGGATGGTTTGACCCACCGGATCGTAGTCGGTGCGCAAGTCGTCCTGACGGATCGAGCGGACCACGACTTCCCCGGTATGAACGCCAACCCGAATCTGCAGTGGAATGCCCTGCTCCAGTCGGATCATGTCGCTATGGCGGCTCATGGCTTGTTGCATGCGAAGTGCTGCAAACAACGCCCGCGGCGCATGGTCTTCGTGGGCAATGGGTGCACCGAACAGCGCGAGAATGCCATCACCCAGAGATTTGGCCACATATCCTTCATAGTGATGGACCGCTTCCATCATCAGCGCCACAACAGGGTCGATCAGGCTGCGCGCATCCTCGGGGTCAAGGTCCTGAATCAATGCTGTTGAACCGGCCATGTCCGCAAACAACGCCGTGATGGTCTTGCGCTCGCCACCTGCGTCCCCGCCCTTGGCTTCCATGGCGGCGCGCTCCGCTCGGATGCGCTCAGCCAGATGAGGCGGGGTGTAAAAGACCGGGGCCGGCCCCGGGGGCGTCAGGGACGCTAGAGGCGGGACAGCTAACGCGGGGACATGGCGTGGCGCTGGCCCCATGTCGGTCAGCTGAGCCCCGCACGTCTCGCAGAATTGAGCGCTTGGGCTGCACGCGTGGCCGCATTGCGGACAGGTCTGCGTCAGCGGCTGCCCGCAATGCTCGCACAACCTGGCGCCGGCGGGATTCTCGAACCGGCAGTGTGTGCAGCGCATTTCGTCCCCCCAACTGCCATTGGCCGTCATGCACCCATTACAGGTGCAATCACCGTCGTTGACAAGACTGCCACCATGCGGCGTCGTGAACGAGAGGTGAAAAGATGGAGAGGCCGCCTTGGCTTGCGCCAGGATTCTAAGCGGGGGCGCAGCCCTGCATACATTCACGATGATGAAATTTCATCCGTACCTGCAATGCTATAAGCTCATCGGGCCGTTACCGGCAGTGAATCCCCTGCTGGCCTCAAAGTGAGTGTGGGTTCTTGGGGCTGTCGGTTAATTGCGTTTTTACGTCGAGACGCTTCTCCCCGAGGAGTCAATGGGCACCGAGAAACCAATCGAGTCAGGCACAGCCCGAATCTTGGCCAACTTCACGCACAACGTACACCTCGAAATACCCAGAATCCGGGAGGCCATAGACACATAAGTCTCAACACCCGGTGGCTGAGCCGGTCTATAACGCGCGAGAGCAGCAAGCTGCTCGTCGCATACCGAGCACTTCGCTCCAGTGCTCGTTGGCACACACCATACATGCACAGTGGGACGCATATCGATTGACATGCTAGCCGTAGACCTCGCCAAATGCCCCGAGGCCACGGTCGGCACACCTGTCAAGCTTGGGACATGCACGTGCTGATGATTGCTGACGTTGCCGCAGCCGCAGGCACAATCGGCGATGAAATCATGTGCGCAGTGGCGCCGCGAGTACGTCTCTGGGGGAACAAGGAAGCATCAGGCCGTGATGCCAGTTCAGTTCTGGGGTACCGCGACGAGGCCAAGGGAATCAAGCCTCGCCCTATCCGTAAAGAAGCTCAATGCCAAACCGGGTTCTCCCGCTGCATTTGCTCCTGGGTCTTCGCTTGCCAGTACGCGCCAATTTGGCGTTCAGTCACGTACCCTTTCTTCCTGGCATCAATTTTGTCGAAGCGTTTATAAACCTCCGGCATACCCGCTTTAGCTTCTTCACGGGTCAGCTTACCGTCATGGTTGACGTCGGCCGCCTTAAACCGCTCCTTAATCAGAGCCTTAGCTTCCTTGGTGGTCGGGGGCGCTTTCGGAACCTCCGCTGATTCTGCTCCCTGTTGAGAATTCGATTCCTGCGCTTGCTGCGCGTTTGCACCTGTAAAGAGGAGCGTCATCACAACGGCAAAACCAGCAGTCAGTTTACGTACGTGCATTTCCTACTCCTTTGGATTTCGTAAAAACACTTTATATCCGAAACGTCCATGGCCTATGCGCCTGAAAAAACTGCTTCGCCCATGCCAATTTCGACAGCGAGAATATCGCACCAATGAATACCATGGTAGTGGAAGGAGCTGGCGCACCGCCTGAGGTTTCATCAAATTGTCACTTGATGACAGGCAAGGAGGCGTGCCAAACGGTACGCCCTTTATTCGCTCCTAAAACGCACTGCGCAATGGGAATCAGACCGTGAGTCGACATTATGGGAACCCTCTAGAGCACAATCAAATGATTTGATTACTCGAATCGATAACACATTCGTCATGAGTTCGCTGATGCATCTCCTCTCTTAGTGACTTTAAACACATATTTTCAGGAGAGGGGCCCCCCTCTTCCAAAGCCTGGCCAAAGCCGTGGATGTTTAACGGAAAGCGGCTCTACAATGCCCGTCGATTTGTCTTGTCCAAGGTTTCCCGCACATCGGCAATGAATCGGGTGAGCGTATCAATAGCACTCTGTGGCGACGCGTCTTCGAGTAGCTGCACGAGACGGCTACCGATTACCACGGCGTCGGAGAACTCAGCAACAGCACTTGCGGTTTGCGCGTCGCGGATGCCGAAACCGACCCCTACGGGCAATGGTACTTGCGACTTGATAGCTGGAATCTTTTCCGCAATGCTTTGCACGTCCAGGCTTGCCGCACCGGTCACGCCTTTTAGTGACACATAGTACACATAGCCGCTTGCCAACTGGCCGACTGCAGCAAAGCGTTCCTCCGTAGAGGTGGGGGCAAGCAAGAAAATAGTGTCAATGCCGACTGAACGCAGTGTTTCAGCGAAATCAGCCGACTCTTCCGGCAAATAGTCGACAGTGAGCACGCCGTCGACGCCCGCTTCCTTTGCTGCCGTCGCGAATGTGTCAACCCCCATGCGCTCAATGGGATTCGCGTACCCCATCAGCACGACTGGCGTGTGAACATTGGTCTCTCGAAAGCGCTTTACGTCAGACAGTACCTGACGCAGCGACACACCTTTCGCGAGCGCACGTTCGGACGAGCGCTGAATGACGGGCCCGTCTGCCATAGGGTCCGAGAACGGAACGCCAAGTTCGATGACATCGGCGCCGCCCGCGACAAGGGCATGCATGAAGTCAACGGTGCGTTCCGGGTCGGGGTCCCCGGCAGTAATGAAGGGGATAAGACCTTTTCTGCCTTGCGTGGCAAGTTCCGCGAACGTAGCTTTAATGCGTGACATAGAAGCGTCCTAAATATCAATAAGGAGGGGCCACCTCGTGTTGCAATGCCCTACCGAATGCGATTGAGGGTCGATATGTGGAAGTGGCCATCCGGTGGCGGGACGTCGCTGTATCACAGCGTGAGCTGTGTCCTGAACAGACACAACTGTCAGCGTGTACCCGACGCCGGCGTGCATGGTCGCAGTTACAGACTAATGCCGGACCGGTCGGCGACCGTATGCATGTCCTTGTCACCGCGGCCCGACAGGTTGACGAGCAGAACCTTGTCCTTCGGCAGCGTAGGTGCAAGCTTGGCAGCGTATGCAAGGGCGTGGCTAGACTCGAGCGCCGGGATAATGCCCTCAATCCGGCAGCAGTCGTGAAACGCTTTGAGCGCCTCGTTATCAGTGATGCTGACGTACTGGGCCCGACCGCTGTCCTTGAGCCATGCATGTTCAGGGCCCACTCCCGGATAGTCGAGGCCTGCCGATATCGAGTGCGCCTCGATAATTTGGCCATTCTCGTCCTGCAGCAAGTATGTGCGGTTGCCGTGCAGCACGCCCGGTACGCCGGCTGTCAGTGCTGCTGCATGGTGACCCGTTTCAATACCATCGCCCGCTGCTTCGACGCCAATTAGCTGCACCGATCCATCGTCGATGTACGGGTAAAAAATGCCCATTGCGTTGGATCCACCGCCAATGCATGCGATTACCGCGTCTGGCTGCCGGCCGACTAGCTCCGGCATCTGCTCTCGGCATTCGTCGCCGATTACTCGCTGGAAATCGCGCGCAATCATTGGATACGGATGCGGACCGGCCACCGAGCCGATGATGTAGAACGTGCTTTCGACATTGGTGACCCAATCGCGCATGGCTTCGTTCAGTGCGTCCTTGAGCGTACGCGAGCCAGACTCCACGGGTACGACCGCCGCTCCCAGCAGCTTCATCCGGTAGACGTTTGCCGCCTGGCGCTTAACATCCTCCGCCCCCATGTAGACGACACACTCCATCCCAAAGCGCGCCGCTATCGTCGCCGTGGCCACACCGTGCTGACCCGCCCCCGTTTCGGCAATCACACGTTTCTTGCCCATGCGACGCGCAAGCAAGGCTTGGCCAATGACGTTGTTGATCTTGTGGGCTCCCGTGTGGTTCAGGTCTTCGCGTTTCAGGTAAAGCTGGGCTCCACCAAGGAGTTCGCTCCAGCGACGCGCGTGATACACCGGGGACGGACGGCCGACGAAATGCTTCAGCTCACGCTGGTATTCACCGACGAAGTCAGCGTCCAGCTTGCACTTGGCGTAGGCTTGGCGCAGCTCGGCAAGCGCGTGGACAAGTGTCTCGGAGACGAATACGCCGCCATATTGGCCAAAATGGCCCCGCTCATCGGGAAGGTTATACATGTCATTCTCCAGAGCACGCCAACCCATTGCGGATGCAGGATGCGGCGGTGCTAATGTCGTTGGGCGTCGGCAGTGCGCGTCGCGCATACAAATGCCATCCTTCGGGCGGAATCCTCCAGCCCGTAGCAACCGTTATGTCGAGTCAGTCAACCATCATTGCGAACGGACTCAGAACGGGTCGCGTCATTGGCGCTTCGCGAGTTCAACCCACCACTCGAAACGGCCCGACGCCCGGCATCTACTGGAAAAAATAACCAAACAATTACCTCTCAATACCAATTGTTAGCAGCTGAACAATCAGACTTGATAAAGCAAAAACCAGGTCCGCTATTTGGAAACTCATTCTGCGGCATGCCAGGACTCGAAGTACTCATCCTCCGCAGCCCTCATCCCCTTATCCAACGCGCTTCGAATTCGCTCGGGGTCACGTTGCACAAACGCCTCGAGCATCGCCCCCACAAAATCGACGACGACTTTCTGCGTTGCAGGCCGAGTCAGGGTTTTTGCTCTCACGTGCTGCACATGGTCGGCAAAGCGCTGGATGGTCGATACAAGTCGCGCATTGGGGACACTTTCAAGCCAGGTATCGCGGAAATCTGTATTGGCCGCAACCATCAACTGAACGTCGTTCGTCTCGTGAGCAAGGCATATTTGCGCGTAGGCGCGCTTGAGTGCCTCCATTTGGTCATCCGTCAACGCTTTCGCCACCGATGCCGCAGCTGCCGGCTCCAACAACCGGCGCACCTCAAAGATATCGCGAATATCTTGCGTCGTGATTGTCGGCACGACAAATCCGCGCGTCGTTCCGATTAGGTATCCCTCGTTGACGAGCCTCATCAACGCCTGACGAGCTGGCATCCGCGTGCAATCAAATTGCGTGGCAATCTCGTAGTCGAGCAGGCGGGCTTCCGCGCCGATTTCACCGCGCTGAAGACGACCAAGCAATTCTCGGTATATCGTCTCTGTCAGCGTGGTCTGTTTGAGTGCATTGCGGCGTGGAGCTTTCGCCTCCTTCATTTGTGCTGTCGACAAATCGCCTCCTGTATTCTGAATTCACATTTCAGAATACAGCGGCACGTGTCACACGTCAAGTCACCAGCTCCGAGCTAGGCACGCCAAGAATACCTCTCCTAGTTTGTCACTCCGTAACGTTACTCATAGGGCACATTAAGAAGTCGGAATCGACGCCTGGGCCACCTCCTGCGCAGCCGTCCTCAGACAATCCCTCAAACGCATAACAGAAGCAGACATGCTTCGCGCTTTCAAGCTCGCAATGAAAATGGGGCCGGGACCGGGCAATTCGGGCACTGGTAATACCTTCAACTGACCAAGTTTCTCAAAATGAGCCGCGATATCCGCCGAGAGTACCCAGACCACGTTGTTTCCATTCAGCAACGCGACGTTTGCGAGAATGGATGATGATTCAATCAGACATTCGACGGGCCATACCTTCTCAGCCTTGAACATCGCCTCGGTGCCACGCCTCATGGCTGTATTAGGCTCTGGCAGGAGCCAGTTACTGTTGATGGCGTCCGAAATCGACACATGCCGTTTGCACGCAAGCGGATGGTTCGTTCCGCACACAATTCTCATCGGTGGGTCGTAAAGTTCCTCCAAGGCAAGGTCGTTATAACGGCCGGCGTTTTCAATTCGGCCAATGAGCAAATCGATTTGGCCGTCTCGTAGCTTTTCCGCAAACTCCTCCATTCCGCCCTCTCGGAGGCTGACGAAAATCTTCGGTACCGATTCAGCCATCAGATTTATTGCACGCGGAACGAGGACGCAACATGGCGCCACGCCGGCGCCAAGCGAAACTGTTCCCATCAGTCCTTTGTCGACTGCATCCAGTTCCTCCTCCAACCGGTCCAAGTCGGTAACGAGGCGAGAAGCGTGTTGCAACACTATTCTTCCCGAGGGAGTGGGGCGCAGCGTACGTCCGAACTTCTCAAAGAGCTCGATTCCAGTAATCTCTGCCAGTTCTCGCAGGAGGCGCGACGCAGCCGGCTGCGCGACACCAGCCGCCCTGGCCGCTGCGCCCAGCGTAGGCGCGTGCTGCAACGCTGCCAGCAACTCGAGGTGCGCTGGACGCACCATGCGCCTCAGTCGGCCAACCTTTTTCAATGGGTCCATGACTCATACCAAACATGTTATCGGTTGCATCAAACAAATCATTTGATCCGCCTCTATCGATATTCCCATAATTGGTCCACATGCCGCAACCCGATCCAATGCGCCGCATGCATCCCAAGGCCGAGGACCCGCTCGCAAGCTATGTGCCCCACTAAGCACATTCAGACTTGTGCTCCCGATGTACTGCCCAACAAGTGGGAAGATACACATTCCCCATCAATGGAGGCTGTTGTTAGATGTCTTTGAAACTCAAGTTCGCTTGCGGCCAATATGACCGCACTATTCCCTTCCGGACAGGGGAAATTCGCCCTCGGGACATCGAGATTGACTACACGCCCCAAGCGCCAGAGCTCACCTTCTACGAGCAGATGAAGGATTTGCGCTGGGACATCTGCGAAATGTCCATGTCCGCCTATGTGCAGATGCGCTCCAAAGGACGAGACGACCTCATCGCCCTTCCCGTGTTCCCGTCGCGGGTCTTTCGGCATTCGGCTCTCTACGTTCAGACGAATTCTGACATTCGGCACCCGGAGCAACTGCGAGGCAAGAAGGTTGGAATCGGCTGGTATCAAATGAGTGGTGCAGTCTGGTGTCGTGGCGCACTCATGGATGAATACGGGGTTAATCCGAATGAAATCACCTGGATTTCTGGAACCGAGGTCAAGGCGGCGCCTGATGCGGACCAGGTTCATCAAGCAGCGGATATGGTGCGTGGAACCAGGCAGGACAAGCCGCGCCTTGAACTGATGTTGGAAAGCGGCGAGATTGATGCGCTGCTATCGGTGCACTCTCCCAGGGCAATGGCGCGCAATGAAGGCACCGTTCGATACCTGTTCGAGAACTGCCGTGAGGTCGAGGAAGAGTACTTCCGCAGGACCCGCATTTTCCCGATGATGCATACGCTGGTGATGCAGCGGAAGATTTATGACGAGCATCCTTGGGCGGCGCAGAATCTCTTCGATGCATTCGAGGAGGCCAAGAATCGCGCAGTCTTTAACCTGTATGAACTGAATGCGTTGGCGGTCGCCGCGCCCTTCATCGTTCATGAGGTCGAGCGTACGCGTCAATTGATGGGCATGGATTACTGGCCTTTCGGCGTGAAAGCCAATAAGCACGCCATCGAGACGTTCGTGCGCCATTTGTATGACCAGGACATCATCTCGAACAAACCAGAGGTGTCCGAGCTATTCCTGAATCTGGAGTCCGGCAACTCCGGCCCGATTGCCGGCGGGGCAGAAAAGTGAAGCAAGTCCTTCCACAACTAAGCGACGTATTGCCGAAAAATAGAGAACTCTATTATGACGGCAAATGGCAGTCCCCTCGCGGCGGCTACAGCGAGACATTCAACCCTGGCACAGGTGAGAGTCTCGGCAATTGTGCGGAAGCCGATGCTCAAGACGTCAAGGCAGCAGTCGCGGCTGCTCAAAAAGCCTTTGACAGCTGGCGTTATAGCAAGCCGCTCGACCGAGCAGCGATGTTGAAGAAGGCTGCCGAAATTCTGCGCGCGAATGTGGAGGAACTGGCTTTAATCGATGCGCAAAACTGCGGTAATCCCGTCAGCGAAATGTCAAACGACGTCCTGCATGCTGCGGCGCAGATTGACTTTTTCGCCGGCTTGGTTACCGAGCTGAAAGGCGAAACGATTCCCATGGGAGGTGGCGTCACAAATCTGACGGTACGCGAGCCAGTGGGCGTTTGCGCCCGCCTCGTCGCGTACAACCACCCGCTGATGTTCAGTGCCGGCAAGTTTGCAGCGCCCATCGCTGCGGGCAACACCGTGATCATCAAGCCGCCGCCACAGGCCCCGCTGTCGGCGCTTCGCATGATGGAGCTCCTGGATGGCGTCTTCCCGCCTGGAGTTCTTAATGTCATCACAGGTGGCGTACCCGCAGGTGAGGCGCTCGTGGAGCACCCTCAGGTCCCTATCGTCACGCTGATTGGCAGCGTACCGACTGGCCGTGCTATCGCCAAGCAGGCGGCGAATCGACTCAAGCAACTCATCTTCGAGTTGGGCGGAAAAAACGCGTTAATCGTCTTCCCCGACGCGGATATAGACCAGGCAATTGACGGGGCCGTGCGCGGCATGAATTTCACTTGGTGCGGCCAATCGTGCGGCTCTACCTCGCGTCTATTTGTCCACGAATCCGTACACGACCGCGTGCTTGCAGGCGTGATAGAGAAGATTAAAGCGTACAAGCCCGGGATTCCGACCGACCCTGCGACGACGATGGGCGCGCTCATTTCAAAATCCCAATTGGACAAAGTTCTTGACTACATCGAGATAGCCAAGAATGAGGGCGCAGAGTTGGTTGCTGGCGGCAAGCGACCCACAGAGCCAGAACTTGCAAATGGCTTTTACGTCGAACCGACGGTGTTCGCTAACGTAAAAAGCCAAATGCGCATTGCTCAAGAAGAGGTATTTGGCCCAATCTTGTCGGTTCTGAAGTGGCAAGATGAAAATCAGCTCTTCTCGGAGGTGAACGGTGTCGAGTATGGTCTGACCGGTGCAATTTTTACAAAAGACCTAGCTACAGCCCACCGTGCCGCGTCTCGAATCGAGTCGGGCTTCATCTGGGTAAATCGTGCCGGCCCGCATTTCCTTGGTGCTCCTTATGGCGGCTACAAGCAGTCTGGAATTGGCCGAGAGGAAAGCGTCGATGAACTGAGGGCATTCACTCAAATCAAGAACATTAACATTGCTTTTTGAGATAACGTCGTCCTGGCCGCAGATAGCGACCTTTTCATGGGGGTTCTATCGGGCCATCGGCGGCCCTGTTTCAGGGCATCGAGAGTCTCGCGCAGGCGGAGCTGGAAGATGATGCCTACCACGCGGTGGGGAAAAGTAACCCTTGATGTGCACGTGCTGTGCCATACGGAAATCGCTGGTGCCATCCCGTCGCTACAAGCGACACTTTCTATTGACGTAAAGTGCTTGGCCCGCATGAGAGCCCCTACGCGAGAAGAAAACTCCTTGCGACTCACTCATCGTGAGTCCAAACGACAGTTACCGCATCGCTGGCCAACTTGTTCCTCACGCGCGTTCGCATTGTCGGATTCGCTGCTACAAACTTACCTCCCACGCGAGAACAATGGGCGAGCCATCCCACAGATTTGCAGGCGTAACATCAAGGTGATTGCGTTGGAAAGTCTTCCTTCCGACGCTTGTTTGGTTCAGGAGTATTAAATGTCAGAAAGCTTATCTGCCGTTGTAACAGGATTTAAGGCACCTACCGAGTTATGGCGCGTTCCGCTGCCGCAGATTGAACCGTCCTCGGCCTTGATTCGGGTTGAAGCTGCAACGTTGTGTGGCACCGATGCCCATCGATGGATGGGGCACTTTACCGAAGGCGGCGGTGACCAGCCGTTCCTTCAGCCATTGTCGCTGCCTTACATTCCAGGACACGAGACTTGCGGAACCATTGTCGAGACGGGGGGGAACATTGTCGATGTGCTCAATGAACCATTGAAGCCAGGCGACCGTATCATCTCGTCATATGCGCATTGTGGCCATTGCTACTACTGTCGCATCTCGACGCAGACGACGTTGTGTCATGATGTCAAAAGTTATGGACACTCCCACCCTAATAGGTTAATGGGTGGCTGCAGTGAATATCACTACTTTCCGCCAGGCGCGTTATTTATCCGAGTACCGGATAACGTGGCATCTGAAATTGCCGCCTCTGCCGCTTGTGCGCTACGTACGGTCATGCATAGTTTCGAACAGCTTGGGCCAATCGCAAGCCACGAGACCGTCTTGATACAGGGATGCGGTCCACTTGGATTGTATGCTCTTGCGGTCGCAAAAGACCGTGGGGCTAGAAATGTATTGGTAATCGGTGCACCGAAACCAAGATTGGCAGTCGCGGAACAATGGGGTGCCGACCACGTTCTCGATTTGTCCGAGGTGGCGGACCCTGCCGCACGTGTCCAGTGGGTGCGTGATTTAACCTATGGACGAGGCGCGGACATTGTCCTGAATTGCGCGAATTCGCACGCATTAGTGGAAGGTCTGCGAATGACGCGTCCCGGAGGGCGGCTGGTTCAAGTTGGCATTTCGGGTGCCGGTGATATTCCCGTGGCCCCAAAGCTTCTGTTTCGCGGCGTGCAAATCATCTCTACGGTTATGGCCGAAGCGAGGCACTTCTATCAAGCTATCGACTTCGTTTCGACACGGCAGAAATATTTCGACTTTCAGAAGCTCATTTCGAACAGTTACCCCCTCGATCGGCTAACCGAAGCGCTGCAGGCGATGAGTGAGTTCAGGGAAGTCAAGCCTGTCATCGTTCCTCGGCTGAGCAAAGAATTGCAAGGGTAATGCACTTCGAATCACTCAATAGCAGTCGACGCAAGCTGCGATTTTCATGAATGACCGCGGGTACGCTATGCAGTCGTTTGAAATACCCTGCTAGCGACAGACGCAGCAGTAATTATCCCTTTCAGGAGGAGACCACGGTATGGCGGGACAATGGATTGAAATCGGCGCTGCAGATGGCGGCACTTTTAAAGGGTATGTGTCGGTTCCTGAATCAGGTTCTGGCCCCGGCATCCTGCTGTTGCACGAGATTTTTGGCGTCAACGCGACGATGCGTAGCGTCGCGGACTATTATGCGGAGGAAGGCTATGTCGTCCTCGTCCCGGACCTGTTCTGGCGATTGGAGCCCGGGGTTGAACTGGGCTACAGCGACGACGATTTCTCCAAAGCATTGGTATATAACGAATCCTTTGATGCCAAACAAGGCGTCAAGGATGTCGACGATGCGCTGAAGGTGCTGCGAGCGCGCCCCGAGTGCACGGGTAAGGTCGGTGCGCTAGGTTTCTGCCTCGGAGGCAAGCTCGCTTATCTGATGGCTGCGCGGACTGATGTGGATTGCGCTGTCAGTTACTACGGTGTTGGTATCGAGAAGAACCTGGACGAGGTTGACCACGTTAGTTGCCCGATGGTCTTTCATTTCGCCGAGCTTGACCACTTTGTGCCAGCTGAAGCGCGTGCGCAGATTGGAGCCGCGTTTTCAAAGCGGCCCGAAGTCGAACTATATTCGTATCCCGGTTGCGACCACGCCTTCGCGGCCTCGGAGCGAGCAACCTTCAATAAGCCAGCGAGCCTGATGGCACATTCGCGGTCAATCGCGTTATTTCGCAAGGTGCTCGGGCCTCACTACGACCTCGACAGTCTGTGGCAACGGCATAGCGACTTGGAGTTCGTAGAGCGTTCGGTTGACGCGACAATGGCGACGATGGTTCCAGAGCCCTACGTCAATCACATTCCAACCTTGACAGGTGGCGTGGGTTATCGCGATCTCTTTCGCTTCTACAAAGACCATTTCATTCCAAAGAATCCGGCAGATGCCAAGCTCATCCCCATTTCACGCACCATAGGTGCCGACCGTATCGTTGACGAGGTGTTGTTTTGCTTTACGCACGATATCGAGATTGATTGGATGCTGCCCGGGGTGCCACCAACTGGCAAGTATGTCGAGGTTCCGTTGGTTGCGATTGTTCGCTTCCGTGGAGACAAGCTTTACAACGAGCACATCTACTGGGACCAGGCCTCGGTGCTGGTGCAGATTGGGCTACTTGAACGTGGAAATCTGCCCGTGGTTGGTGTGGAATCGGCGAAGAAACTCGTCGATGAGACGCTGCCCTCGAACGCACTGATGGCCAGTTGGGCGAAAAGCGCGTCATAGCCGCTCTGACCAAGGTGGGCTGACTCTGCGTAGCCGGCGTCAGCCCATCGGGATATGGACAGAGCTAAGTGACCCGTTAATGAATCAGGCGGCCCAATTCCCTTCAATCGATTAGGGAAGTGCTGATCAATGAGGTTTGCGCTTGATGTTGCACAAGGCAATGACCTGCTTTTCACAATGCGAGAGAGATAGGCAGATTCAAGCCGATTTTTCTCTCGTTTCGCGCCTTTCTTGGCACGCTCAGGACGGATTGCTTCCCTGTGAGGGCAACAACAGTTTCCTGGCGAGCGCCAGATTCGCCAGACCAAACAGGCCGAACAACTGCGCCGTGTTCTTGACCAGGCCCTTGTAGCGAACTTTGCGATGACGCAAGAGATTCTTGATGACGTGGAACGGACGCTCGACCCGCGCCCGGAACCGGGCCTTGGCCCGCTCTACGGCGATCAGCAAGTCCTTGACGGCGCCGTCACGCATCGCCTTGATCTTGCCGCGCTTGACGGCCACCTGCCACTTCACGGACTTGCCTTGCATCTCGTCGCGCTTCTCTACGCCCGCGTAGCCTGCGTCGCCAAACGCGTGGTCTTCGTGGCCATGCAGCAAGGCGTGTGCCTGCGACACATCGGACTCGTTGGCCGCCGTGCCCACCACGCTGTGTACCAGGCCCGAAGCCGCATCCACGCCGACATGGGCCTTCATGCAAAAGGCCACTCATTACCCTTCTTCGTCTGGTGCACCTCCGGGTCGCGGCTCTTCTCCTTGTTTTTTGTCGACGGTGGCGCCTCGATGATGGTGGCATCCACAATCGTGCCTTCCTTCATCATCAGCCCACGCTCGCACAGCATGATGCCAATCTCGTCGAACAGCCTTCGCGTCAGTTCATGCGCGACGAGCACGCGGCGAAACTTAAGCAGCGTCGTCGCGTCTGGCACTGCTTCGACCGCCAAGTCGATCCCTGCAAACGCACGCATAGCCATACTGTCATACAGCGCGTCTTCCAGCGCCTCGTCCGACAGCCCATACCACTGCTGAAGCAAATAGATGCGCAACATCCGCTCCAGTCCGATTGGCGGCCCCCGCGTTTGCCTTTGAGGTAGTACGGCTCGACCGCCGCGATCAGGCGATGCCACGGCACAACACTTTCCATCTCCGCCAGGAAGCGCTGGCGACGCGTTTCCCGATTCTTACCGTGGCCTTCCGCTTCTGCAAAACTGATCTGACGCTTCATATCGACTCGTCTCTTGGGGCACACATAGGAAAACGTTTACAAGCCACTCAACGATGACCGCAGCACTGAATAGATCAGTCTTTCCCTAGGCCTTCGACTTCTGCAATGCGGGAGGCGAAGGCAATCTGAGCGCAATCTCATGCACTTCTTGGCGCGTTCTACGTGCTCGGGACGGATTGTTCCCCGCAGACGACAGCAACGCATTGTTGCCCGGCACCAAGTTGACCAGCTCGAACAGGTTGAACAGGTTGAACAGTTGTGCCGACAGTCTGTACCACTCGTTGGCGACGGGTTACGCGCTTCTTGCCTTGACGTTCTGCCTCCGCAAACTGATCTGTCGCTTCATCTTTGACTCATTTTCTGGCACACACATGACAACGCTCACGAGCCACTCAACGATGACGGCCACACTGATTTCAGCCTTTCTCTAGCAAGACGATGCTCTCAAGGCAGTTAAGGAACATGTTGCGCGGCGTGGCCAAATTGACCACGACGCAGTTCGAGGAGTTGCAGGCAACGATGGAACGTCGCTCCGGGGAGAGCGGGGAAATCGGGATCCCTGGACGCATCCATCTATGGAGCCCATCCGACCCCAATTCCACCGCAAAGGAAAGCTCCTCGTTCGTGACCGCGCTAGGTAGCGCGGATTGCTCACGCCCAGCAGCCGCCAACGAACCACAGATTGCCAGTGCGCTCGCTGCAGTAGTGAAGGTGGAGATGGCCGACGACGCAACAGTCGTTGCGGGAACGCCAGGAATCGGGTCCACACAGCATTCCAACGCCGTGGCGGATCCAAGTGCGTTCAGCGACCAGCAACGCGCTGTCCTTGTCCTGCTGCTTGACGGATTGCCGAACAAGATTCTCGCGCAACGGTTGGCCATGACCGAAAGGGCGGTGCAGGATCACGTGAAGGAGATCCTTGGGTGCTTTGGCGTGACCAATCGCAAGCAAGTCATCCCGATTGTAAAACGTCAATGGAAGGTGGAGGTCCTGGGCTCCAAGCGCTCGCGTACCGACCCCGGCGCACGACACCACAATGGCCCAACTCGGCAGGCCGGGACGATTCCTTCCGCCCCGGCCGCTCGGCCCGATCTTACTCAACGCCAAGGATCGGTACTCAATCTGCTCCTCGAGGGGTTGTCCAATAAGCTCATCGCGCGCCGGCTCGGTCTGACAGTAAACACGGTGAAGGAACACGTGTCAGCCATCCTGCTGCGACTTGACCTGCGCTCCCGTGCCGAGGTGATCTCGCGGATGGAGCCGCACGTCGCCGCGGCGCGGAGGGGAGACAGCGTCCCCCTCACGGCAGCAGCGGCGGTCGAGCAGGATGGCACGATCGAGCTGGCGCAGCGTGCACCGATTACACCGGAAGCCTTGGGACTAACCCAACGCCAGGGCTCAGTCCTAGTTCTGCTGCTCGAAGGGTTGCCGAATAAGATTATCGCGCGGCGGTTGGGCTTAACCGAGGGCACCGTCAAGGAACATGTATCCGGCATCCTTCAGCGTCTGGAAGTGCGCACGCGTACCGAGGCGATGTTGCGAATGAAGCCCTTCCACGTGCAACAGATCGCAACCGAGGGCACGCCTTAGATGGTATGCACGCTCGGCTACCGGCTTCGCTTGAAGCGTCCTACCTTGCCGCACATGTCATCATGCCTCGATCGAGCTATACCGTCTTGACGGCAGTTCCGGTCATCGGCGACCGGCCTGGATGCCCACGACCCATACGTGGTGGCGATTAGCCAAGAGTTCAGCAGCAAGATGAAACGAATAAACGATCTCGGTGACGGCGTGCATGCCGTCGGTAGCCGTCATACGTGGACCACTTGGGAGCCCAATTCGGCTAACCTCATCCTGGAGGATTCCGGAAGCATGCCTGAGACTGGAAGCCGTAGGAGCGACAATTGGCCTGAGATGCTGATCGGCACGATACGGCCGAAGTGCTATGGCCGCTTACGCGGATATCGTGGAACCGCGGCGCGTAAGGATCGCAGAGCCGTAATCGGAACAGGTTTGCACCCATGCGGTTATACACATCTTTGACCGCTCAAGGCGATCCTGGCGCGCAGGAAAGCTTTTTACTTTCAATGACTTGAGGTGGCACTTGTAAACTTCCCGAGTCTCGCGTTTATTCTCGCATTTTGGGTGACGCATTGGCGACTGAATCAACGCACTGGGCAGCGACCGAATTTGCTCGACTGGATCTCGGTGCTGCGCGCCTCGACAAGCGAGCGAGGATATTGATGGAGCGATTGGCGGCCGATCCGATGGCCAGCGTACCGAAGGAGATTGTGAAAACCAGGTCATTGGCTTGTGCAACATCAAGCGCAAACCTCATTGATCAGCACTTCCTTAGCAAAGCCTCGCCATCTTTTAGCAAGATCGTCGCCACGCTGCGCCACCGGCCTGTGCCGATCCGCTGCTGTCGGAAATGGGGACTTCAGGCGGGACGGCCGCTTGCGCTTCATCCGGTGCAGGTACTTGTCTTCGAGTTACTTGTCTTCTGAACAGGGTATAGAGCCGCATTCGCTCTGCCTCGTCGGAGGTCCGCTTCGCGATGGCCTGGCGCACCTTCGCGCATGCGGCCGGCCTGTGCGTTAAGATGTCGTTGATGGCGTCCTTCGTCGTCTCGGCTCGGATCGTCCCGTCCACCGCGAGCGAAGCATACCAGCCGCCAGCAGTCACTTCCTTGCGGATATCAGTCGCACTCTTTCCACCGTCCTCAGCGCGCCGTAGCGACGCCAGAGGTCTGTTCGGACGGTGCGGAACAGCATTCACGACCGGGAAATCACCCGGTACATGCCTCACCTCAAGGTGAGGCAGATTCTGCTCGCGCGTTTTCTCCGGCGCTACTGAGCGTCAGGTGGCTTCAGTCGGGCGGCGCAAGCCGCGTCAACAAAGTGCGGATAAATCCAATGCTCAACTTTGAGCAGATTTTATGGAACAGTCTTCATCGAGCGCTTGAGCCAGTACACCTTTGGCCCATGCCCTCATACGGCGGTTGAAGCTCAAAAGCAAACCGACCACAATCTTAGTCCTTAAATGGGTTAGATAACTAGGATTGCGGTCATTACCCGCCGTGTTCAGCAGTAGACGCTCAGATTTTCCTTAAGACACCTCGCTATACCAAGTGTCCAAGGAACTGGCAAGACGCTTGGCTTGCCGTACCTACTACAGGCCGCTGCGGCAGTAGCAGAAGGCAGCGCGGTCCCAGCGAATCTTCTGCCATACTTGGGGACGCCTGGTGCAATGTCCGCCTTCCACCCTGCGACATCTCATGGTCAGATTTGACCGGAGGCAAGCTGACGCTCCACGGCTTTCGCATCCTTTGCAAGAGCTTCCGCCATGCTGCGCGCCATCTCGCCGACGTAGATTTCGTCCTCTCCTGCTTCGAGACCATCGAGCGTCTCCGCTGCAGCTTCGGCTGGAGTCATTTTCAGGATTGTCAGCCCGGCCGTCATGGGGGTGTCGATAGCCCCCGGCAGCGCCGCAACGACTCGAACCCCTGCTGGCGCGAGTTCGCCGCGCAAGCCTTGCGTAAGACTGAACGCCGCAGCCTTTGATGCACAATACGAGCCCATCAAAGGCAGATTTACCCGCGCCAACATCGCCAGTACATTAAGTACGGCGCCGCCGTTCTTGATCAGTGCAGGTGCAAACGCCCGCGTAATGCGAAGCGGGGCGAGATAATTGACCTCAATCTCCTCGCGCGCAAACTGCAGATCCACAGCCCTCATGAAAGATGTGTTGTGGTTCACGCCAGCGTTATTAATCAAAATCGTGACATCGGTGGCAATCGCTGCAGCAGCGGCAACTTCGTCATCGCATGTAACGTCCAGCTTGATCGGCACGAGTCCAGGATAAGCGGGCAACTCAAATGCGTCCCGTGCGGCCGCATAGACTTTGACCGCACCGCGCTCGAACAGGGCCGCGATAAACGCCTTCCCAATCCCGCCCGTAGCCCCTGTGAGGAAGACAATGGACCCTTCGATGTGAACTTTCATCCGAATGCGCGGGATACCCCGACCTTCAGGCCGGGGAGGGATAGCGCGCCGTACGTAGCACGGCCTGCTCCCGCTTCTCCTTTTTGTGAAACTATCCTTGTGTATCCGTAGCCGTCGCTACCGTTGAATCGAGCGGCAATGTCGCCGAGCGTTCAATGGTAGGTATTATCCCTGTTCTGCCGGGGTCCGCACAATCAGACCCTCGAATGCCTCTCTGACTTTCAATTGGCATGAAAGGCGGGAGTTTTCGCGGACCCCGTTTGCAAACTCGAGCATGTCTCGCTCCGACTCACCGGGAGGCCCTACCGTGTCCATCCATCCAGGGTCAACATACACGTGGCAGGTTGCGCATGCGCAGGCTCCACCACACTCCGCAACGATGCCTGCAACATTGTTTTGGATGGCGACTTCCATTATCGTCGAGCCCAGCTTTGCTTCTACGGTAACGCACTGACCGGTATGGTCCTCGAATGTAATCTTCGTCATTGGTACCACTCATTTCAAAAAGAACAAGGAAAGGCAACGCATTACCGTGTCATGAGCGCGGAAATATCGAAATCCACCTCTTCCAGCCGCCCTCTTGTCACCTTTCCCGTTGGCAATAGACGCCTGGCCGACATATGTTCACGTGAGCGGTTAACACTTTCCACGCAGATGCAGATGTCATGGAAGAAATGAAACACCGAAATTTGCGAATCGGTACCGAAGCGCACGATACGGTCTGTTGCCCCCGCAGGCAGGCCCGCAATCTGAAGTTTCAGGTCATATTGGTCCGACCAGAACCAGGGGAGCGATTCATAGCATTTATCGACACCTGCGATAACAGCGCCCGCCACCTTGGATTGGTCAATGGCATTCTGCACAGACTCAAGCCGGCTGCCAGCAGAATTGAAGGCCCCTTGGAACAGCGTACAGTCGCCTGCGGCAAAGACGTTGGCGCGGCTGGTTCGAGACTGCGAGTCAACGATGATGCCGTTTTGACACTCTAGTTCGAGTTGACGCGCCAAGTCCGCGTTTGGAACGGAGCCGATTCCGATGACAACCGTGTCAGCCTCGAGGGAACGGCCGTCTTTAAGTAGAACCTTCCGGACCGCGCCGTTGTCACCCTCGAGCGCCTTGACTTCACTGGACAGCGACAGCTTGACGCCGCGACGCGTATGAGCCAAGCGAAAGAACTCTGAAAGTTCCGGTGCAACGACTCGTCCAAGGAGGCGGTCCGTCGCTTCGACAACTGTGACTTGCCGCTGAGGGCTGACAAGTGCCGAGGCCACTTCAAGGCCTATGAAGCCGGCGCCGATGATAACAATATTCGTAGCATCTTCGGCCGCCGCCTTGAGCGCTCGGGCGTCGGCTACCGACCGCAGATAATAGACATTACGCAAGTCGGCGCCGGGGACGGGCAACTCTCTGGCCCGCGCCCCTACGGCAAGAGCCAGCGTGTCGAACGAAATGCGTGCGCCATTGGAAAGAACCGCAGTGTTTGTATCGGTCTCGATAGTGGTGACTTTGAGGCCGAGCTCGAGATCGAGCCTATTGGATTCATAGAATGCTTCCGACTTGATGGGCAGAGGACCTTCCGCTTGTCCCTTCAGAAATGCTTTCGAGAGCGGCGGCCGGTGATAGGGGAGTTCACCCTCGTCGCTCACGATCACAATCTGCTCATCATAACCGTGTTCCCGAGCCGACGACGCCAGTTCGGAAGCGGCGTAAGAGCCGCCAACGATTAGTAATCTACCACGCATGGCGATATGCTCAGAGAATAATGCTGGGATACGAATGCATTGGTCGCAGTTGATGAGATTGATTTGCTTGGCGGAGATTTTCCAGCCAGCTGAACCAAAACTCATCCGGTACCCTGCCCAACCTGTCAAGATCCGAGTTTCGCTATCCCAGAATTCGCTGATGAGGAAGTTGGCTCTGACCATTCGCAAGTCGGCAGTCTTTCCCTTGAAGACTTCGACATTGGAGACGATTCTCGTGGTTCTCGATGCGGGTGCTTGAGACCATGCATGTCCTGTTCGCAGGCGGTAGACACGGTCCTCAAGCCTGCGCCGGTCATCGAACATCACCGCAATCTCGGAGCGCGGGTCACCCTGGTCTCTCGTGGAAGGAGCCCAGTAGGTGCAGTCCGGGATAAACAGGTCCAGCCATTCCTCGAACCGTTGCCGGTCAAGGAGCCTCGATTCCTTTTCAAGCATCGAGCGAAATTGGTCTCGCTCTGCCACGTCAAGGACGACGCGGTCTTCGGTCTGCCAATCGGAGAAATCCGAGACCAGCTCCTGATAGAACTCGTCCGTCATGTAATAGGAGAAGCGCGACGGATCGTGGCTTGCGTGAACGTTCATGACTAGATTTCCCGTTGGACGCTGTTGTTGGGTGTGCCTGCCATCAGTCGTTTCCATTCCCGGATGTACTCGCGCATGAAGAGTTCGTCCGTCGACGGTCCTTTAATCGTGCCATCGGGCAAAGTTTCGAACCGGTCTGGAATACCCAAGCCGCGGTTCATGTAAATCCATTCGTCTTCGATGCAATCCAGACCACGTTGAATCTGTTCGAAGTTGGTCAAATCGTCGACTTCGCCGAAGTTTGGAAAACCTTCCTGCGTACGCATGCGAAGCGTATTGATGTCCCGCAATACGTCCTCTCCCAGTGAACCGTCCACGTCCTCAATCTTGGTGCCATACCAAACCGAGTCCGTCTCACCGGCGCTAACGGGCTGGAATACCTGGATGTGATTACCTAGCAGTGAAAGGTTGGGAAAGATGTTGATATTCACGGGCTCCGAGCCTGCGAGGTCGAGAATTGGCTCTGCATCCGCGCCGAAGCGGTTGCGCAGCTTCTCCGCGACATGCTCCATTCCAGGATGCAGCGACTCAATCGCCCAAAGACCGCCGGGACGCTTTTCAAGCGCCGGGCGCTTGTCCTTAAAATGATGGCCGTTGCCCATGTACTGGATATACATCGGCAATTTGTCAGGCTCATTCTTGTAATAGGACATCCCCTTTGCGGTGTCCTCGTCCTTAAACCGATTCTCTGTCTCAATGAGAGACTGGTGGGAGTAGATGACGTGGTAGCCGTCACCGGAGTTATCGTAGGCGAGCTTCCAATTTCCTTTGAACTTGAAGCGGTTGGCTTCGCAGACGACCACTTTACCCCCCGGATTACGGTCAATCCATTCGTCAATGGGCTTGCGGATTGGCCCGAGATGCTCCTCGATTGAGGGGGCGTCAGTGTTCAGAGTACCGAAGATGAACCCCCGGTATGACTCGACGCGCGGTACCTGAGCCAGATTGAATTCCGGATTCTTGACAAGACGCTCAGCGTAGCCATCGGCCCATGGAACACCGCGAAGCTTGCCAGTGTTGGCGAAATTCCATCCATGGTAAGGGCATTGGAACGACCGCGCGTTGCCCTTTTCCCAACGACAGAGCGTCGTGCCACGGTGCGAGCAACGATTGTAGAGGGCGCGAATCTTGCCGTCGCCACTTCGGGTAACGATGATGGGGCGCAGGCCCAGCTTCCCCGTTACATAGTCATTCTCGTTGGGAATTTGGCTTTCGTGAGCCAGATAGACCCAAGTGCCGCCAAAGATGTGTGTCATTTCGGCATCAAAGATTGCCGGATCGGTATAGATGGTGCGATGAACGCGGTGCTCTTGAACAAGATAGTCCCAGTCAACCTGGGAATTAGGTTTCGTCTTGCCGGGAGCCGGGATGCACTGAATTGTGACCATGGTATTTGTCCTCGGATTGGGGGACTTCTCCTTTAGAAGAAGTCGAAATACTCGTTCTGCTCCCATTCAGTCGTTGCTTCGCTGTCGGGATCGATGTTGTGCTCGCTAACAAACGCCTCGAACCTCTGCAGTTCGGTCCGCTTGAGTTGCGTGTAGTAGTCGACAAAGACCTCCCCTAGCTCCTTGCTGAACAGGGATTCTTTCGCAAAGCGCTGCAGCGCTTCTGACAGGGACTCCGGCAACATCGTGTGCTCAGTGTTGTAGGGGTCAGTGTCAGGCGGCCCTGGGTCGATTCTGTTGTCAATGCCATCGAAACCAGCGATGAGCTGCGATGCGATGTAAAGGTAGGGATTCGCCGAAGGCTCACCCACGCGATTCTCAATTCTGCTCGCCGGATCGTTGACTTCACCCAGCACACGGAGCATCACGCCGCGATGGTCGGTGCCCCATGCAACACGGTCTGGCGCAAGAGAATTTGCCCTGAATCGCCGATAAGCATTAACGGTGGGATTGGAAAGCAGCGTTCCTGCAGAGGCGTGGCGCAATAACCCGCCCAGGTAGTTCATACCCATAGGCGAAAGAACATCGCCTTTCGTGTTTGGCATGAAGAGGTTTTGGCCAGATTCCGCGTCTACCAGCGATTGATGAAGGTGCCATCCACTCGAGTAGAAGTTCTTCAAGCCCGGCTTAGCCATGAATGTCGCCAAATAGCCCATCCGACGGCAAACCTGGCGTGTCGCGCTACGGAAAAGTACCAAGTTGTCGGCCGCCTCGAGTGCGTCGCGCGGGGCAAACGTGCACTCAATCTGGCCAGGTCCCCATTCCTTTTCGATTGACCTCAACGGCAATCCAAGAGCCTGCAGTGACCGGGAAAGCGCCGCAATAGGAGCGTGAATCGCGTCCATATTGCTTTCAGAGTGGAACGAATAGCCAGGCTCCACTGGGAAAGTCCGCGGTGCGCGCGCCTTAACGCCCGGTGCACCTATATCCTCGTGCGATAGGTGACCTTCGGCCAGGCGCAGCAGATACCATTCGACCTCGAGGCCAATGACACAACGCATGCCGCGGGCTTTGAGTTTGTCCAACTGGTCGCGCAGTAGGCGTCGTGGAGAAAAGTGAAAACCCTTACCCGAAGTAAAGTATTCGTCGCCAAGTATCCAGGCAACATTGGGCTCCCACGGCAAGATGCGAAATGTCGCAGGGTCCGGCACGACGATGAGGTTGGGCGACCCCGTCATCTCCTCAAGCCCCATCCCGCCACCTTGCGTGAAGGACGAGAACGCCCGTGCGCCGGAAGCGTCCAGGGTAGTCGTGGCAACGTTAATGTTGTAGCCGTCCTCCAGGGCGCTCAGAAACGCTGGAAGCGTAACGGTTTTGGCACGGGAGACACCATGGGGGTCCGCCCACGCGATCCTGAACAGCTCGACTTTTTCCTTTTCTACTCGGGCTTTAACTTCCTCGGCCAGCCGCCTTTGTTCGTCCGACCAAAGGCCATGCTTCGCGATGAACCCTAAATTGTGCGCCATCTATTCGCTCCAAGAACACATCACATGACGGAGTTACCGCTCATGGAACGTCATTATGGGAAACTCCATTGAGCATGATCAAATGATTTGATTGTTCGAATCGATAACAACTTTGTTATGGGTCAGACTGGCGAGACCGGCTGCCCTCCGCACACGTACCCCTGCCCGCGCTAAGGCGGTCTAGATGACAGTGGGGGTTCTGCCTGGGTAAGCAGAGATCTCCGCAACTATGCCGAACCTCCCTTGAGTGCGCTGACATACCCCCAATTCCCAGCGACTAGCAGAATGCTGCACTCACCGTCGCGCGCCCTTTGACGCACATACGGCGCACACCCACGCGGCCAACGACCTCTGGGCCATTTCTAGCTCCTGCCCAGTCACGCCGCAGCTATCCGAATCCCCGTCTACGCCACATGCAGGCGAGTACGGGAAAACCCGGGGCGTCACCCAATTGACACCGAGTCCACATGGACCTATTCTGAATTCAGAATTCTGATAGCTATATGTGGCCACTGAGGTGGCGCGAGTTGTCACTAGCGTGTTCGCCGAAGAAAAGGTCGAAAAACTATTTAACGAAGGAGGAACCTTTAATGGTCGCAGTGGAGTACGGGCGGTCTCAGCCAGCGGGCTTGATTAAGACAGTCGAGTGTCTGGCTGACCTGATCTCATTTGACACAACGAGTCGCAACTCGAATATTCAGTTAATCGAGTGGGCGGCCGATAGATTCGAGAAGATCGGGGCTCGTCTTCGATACGACTATAACGCTGACCGCACTAAGGCCAATCTATTCGCAACCTTTGGCGAGGGTGACCATGGCGGTATTGTCCTGTCTGGACATACCGATGTAGTACCGGTAGACGGCCAGCATTGGCAGAGCGACCCCTTCGTTGCTGATATCCGCGACGGTCGCGTTTATGGCCGTGGGGCCTCCGACATGAAAGGATTCATTGCGGTGGTCCTTGCCAATGCCGAGTTGTTCGCCACCGCGAAGCTTGCCAAACCAGTCCATATTGCGCTGACGTATGACGAGGAAGTCGGATGCCTCGGCGTACCTGGTCTGATTGCGGAAATCGAGCGGGCCGGGATTCGACCGGCAGGTTGTATCGTCGGAGAACCAACCAGCATGCGAGTGATTGGCGCGCACAAGGCCGGCCGAATCTATCGCTGCAGGGTACGGGGATGCGCAGCGCACTCGTCACTGACGCCCAAAGCGGTGAATGCCATCGAATACGCGTCAAAGCTGATCAGCCATATTCAAGACCTCGCCGAGAAGGAAGAAAGCCACGGAACCCGAGACAATATCTTCGACGTTCCTTTCTCAACGATCTCAACAAACAATATCGTAGGTGGCTCGGCCGACAACATCATTCCGGCGAACTGCGAATTCGTTTTTGACTATCGGTTGCTACCGGGTCTCTCGCCCGATCCTTTCATCGAATCGGTGGAACGCTATGCAAATGAAGTGTTGTTGCCCAAGATGCGCCGAAAGTATGCGGACGCAGCGATTGACTTCGAGTGCATCGGAAATATTCCCGCACTGGACGGAAAAGAAAGCGACGAGATTTACAAAATCGCGACCGAACTGATTGGCCAGGATCGGGCTGAGAAGGTGGCATACGGAACTGAAGCTGCATACTTTCAGCAATATGGCGTGCCGAGCATCGTCTGCGGCCCAGGTTCGATTGAGCAGGCGCACAAAGCCGACGAGTACGTGACGCTCGACCAGCTCGCTGCATGCGAACGATTCATCGTCAATCTTGTTGGCCGAATCAGTACCTGAGTATTTGAATACCCATTATAAAACGATTCTCGGAGATAAATTATGAAAGCCCTCAACCTCAGCAGTGACGCGCTGCTGGTATCGCCAAAGGAAGACGGACTATTTCGGAAGATTAGCCGACGTCTTCTACCATTGCTTTTCTTGAGTTACATCATCGCATACATCGACCGAGTCAATCTCGGTTTTGCGAAGCTGCAAATGCTGGACGATCTCGGCTTCAGCGCAGCCGTGTACGGGTTTGGGGCCGGAGTATTCTTCATCGGGTTCATTTTGTTCGAGATACCGAGCAATATGATTCTTTACCGGGTTGGAGCGCGGTTCTGGATTTCGAGAATCATGGTCACTTGGGGTGTGATTTCCATGGCGACAATGTTTGTCAAGACACCAGAAATGTTTTACCTAAGCCGCTTCTTGCTCGGTGCAGCAGAGGCCGGCTTTACACCTGGTGTCATTTACTACCTGACACAGTGGTATCCGCAGCGCCGATTGGGACGAGTCATCTCGACCTTGATTGCCGCAACCGCGGTCGGTGGCATCCTGGTCGGGCCGTTGTCGGGTTGGATGCTGAGTGCATTTTCCACCTTTGGCTCCCTGAGGAACTGGCAATGGCTCTTCTTGCTGCAAGGCGCCCCGGCGGTGGTGTTAGGCGTTTTCGTGTGGCTTTTTCTCACGAATTCGCCCAAAGAGGCCACCTGGCTTGACGACGAGGAACGTGCCCAGCTGCGCCAGATTGTCGATCGCGACCGTGCGCCGGAGCACCAGCGAGCGAAAATCTCAGACGCACTGCGTGAATCTCGCGTCTGGTTGCTTGGTCTCGTGCTCATCGGTGCGAACCTCGGCGCCTATTCGGTGGTATTTTGGACGCCAACTCTCGTGAAAGCAGCCGGATTTCACCAATACGGAACCATTGGCCTCATTTCGGCAATCCCGTATGCCACTGCGGCCGTTGGGATGCTTGTGCTCGGTCAGAGTTCGGACTTCTTTCGCGAGCGCCGTTGGCACATCGCCGGAGCATGCCTGACCGGTGCGACGGGCCTACTGATAAGCATCGTATTCCAGTCTTCACCTTGGTTGTCAATCGCGGGTATCTCCATAGCGACGGGTGCATTTGTAGGGTCGACTCCCCTTATTTGGGCGTTTGCTTCGAACTTCTTCACGGGCCGCGCAGCTGCCGCATGTCTGGCACTTATGAATGCGCTGGGCGCATTGGGCGGATTCTTCGGCCCCTACGCAATGGGTGTTGCCCAATCCCTTACAGGCAATACCGTTATATCGATGCTGGCGATTGCAGCATGCGCCGTCGTAGGTGGTTTGCTGATTCTGGCGCTTCCCGCACCGCCGTGCCTTCGCAAGGATATCCGGGCTTAATCGGTTCAGTTGGCTATTTTAATAATAAACAGAGACTCTCTCGACGCCAAATAGGGAAGGTAGGAGACGAACATGGTTCAAATGCAGCACCGTAGTTCCAATACGCGTCAAAAGTTAGGCGTCAAGCTTGCCTTTGCAGCTTGTGCAGTTACCGGGGTAACCAATACAGCCTTTGCACAAAGTGGTGTCACGATTTATGGGATTGTTGACGGCGGCATCACGTATGTCAGCAATGCAGGTGGCCACTCCAACGTGTTGCTGGACACCGGCATCATGCAGGCCAACCGCCTGGGCTTCCGTGGAACGGAAGACCTTGGCGGCGGCCTGAAAGCTGGCTTCACGCTGGAGATGGGCTACAGCCTTGACACCGGCGTACTTGGTCAAGGAGGACTCGCCTTCGGACGTCAAGCTTTTGTCTCGCTGTCCGATGAAAATCGCTTCGGTACGGTGAGGCTGGGCCGTCAGCTGGACTTCATGTATGACCCGCTCGGCACTTACAACACGCCGACATTGTCCGCCGGCGGATATGCAAACTACCCGCTTGACAATGGACGGCTGGGCGGCCAGCGAGTCAACAATGCGGTGAAGTACCTCAGTCCGAACTACGGTGGCATCACGTTCGGCGCCATGTATGGCTTTTCGGAAATTCCTGGTCAGTTCAGCGGTACGGGTGCCACCTATAGCCTTAGCGCAAGTTATACAAACGGCCCTTTTAATATTGGAACGGCGTATGCCAGTGTCAAGGGCCAGAAGCTCGATATTTCTCCAATAATCGGGTCACCAACACCAGTATCTTTGGGAGGAGACTTTGCGCACACGTGGGGTGCAGGAGGAACGTATAAGGTAGTTCCAAACGTAACCTTGTATGCGCTGCTCACTCAGGCCATCTATCGTGGAGAATCCGCCGCGTCAAATGGAACGTTTCGCAACTATGAAGGTGGCGTTGCGTGGCTCTACGATTACTCATGGAATTTTGGATTCGGTTATACGTTGACCACAATGAATGGCAACAAGTACCACCAGGGAAACCTGACGGCAGACTACTTCCTGTCGAAGCGTACTGATGTCTACGTGCAAACCATCTTCCAGCATGCGGATGGCGACACGGCTCATGCGGCCATTATCAGCATGCCAGGCTCCTCCGGCAGCAATCAGATGCTGTTTCGAGTTGGCATGCGCCACAAGTTCTAAACCTTATATCAACGATAGACGCATATGAACGATTACAAAAGTGGGTACGATGGGTGGTTGCTGTACCACTCGGTAGGCCTGTTCCCTGGTCAACGGGACGCCGTCCAGGCTGCGCTCGAGTCATTCACTTCTGTGTGGTATCGGCCAGACGATGCCCGTTGGGAGTACGGACTGCAGGCCCGGCAGGAGGTCATTGACGATTGGGCGAAGCTCATCGGTGCGCCTTCGAACGCGGTGTTCACCGCAGAAAACGTCACTGAAGCCTTCGTCAAATTCATCGATGCATTGGGCCAGCGACGTCTGGCCGGGCGAAAGGTGCTGATTGCTGCAGACTGCTTCCCGAGCCTGCACTTTCTCTTGACGGGCCTAGCGCCATCGCTCGGTTTTACACTCGAGACAGTTCCACTCTCGCATGACAAGTCCTATGTTACGGACGATGATTACATCGCGAGTTGGGACGACAGCGTCGCGTTGGCCGTTATTACGTGGGTGACATCGACGGCATCGAAGCGTGCCGACCTTAAGCGACTGGTGGCACATGGTCGTAAGCAAGGAAGCCTGCTGGCTGCCGATATGACGCAGGGCATGGGATTGTTGCCCTTCAATATTTCGGAAACACCCCTTGATTTCGTCGTATCGACGACGCTCAAATGGCTCTGCGGTACCACGGGCGCGGGGCTCGCATACATCAACCCGGCAATACTGGAGGAGGGACTCTTTCCCGTCAACCGCGGCTGGTACAGTCAACCAAACCCGTTCAACTGGGACCTGGATAAATTTACGTTTGCACCGGACGCGAGACGATTTGATATCGGAACGCCATCGCTGTTACCGTTTGTGGCGTCAGGACCGGGGCTGCAGTGGCACCTGGCTGGCGGATCTCAGGACCTGCGCGCCCAAAATTTGCGCGTCAGCCACAAGATTATGGAGGTGCTGGATCGCAGAGGTTATGCGCTCGCCTCCCCTCGCTCTGATGACGAACGAGGTGGGAGCGTGATGGCTCGACTGCCGGACCATATCAGTCCACGTGTCCTGGAAGAAAACCTTTTTGCAGCTGGGGTGAGCGTTGACACGCGTGGCCGCGTCATGCGTTTTTCGCCGGGGGTCGTCACCAACGAATCGGTGACGTCAGTGCTTGAGGACCTGCTTCCGAACTAATTGACGAATAGCACGGCGCAGGTAGTTGCGCTCCATTGACGTCGAATGGTGCTGATTTTTTAGTGCGAAACAACGCTCCTGTGGGGCGTTGTGCACCTTGCAACGCAACTAGAGCGCTTTCTTTCTGCGTTTGCCGCGGCGGCTTCACGCAATTCCGCTCTCAAGCAAGGCTATGCTACTTCCAGTGCAGTGCTACATGTCCTTGACAGTTAAGGGCTGTGAAGACAATCCTTCAGAAGGTGCCGTATCGCCCGTTCGGTGGATTGTTGTTTAGCTTTCCATCCCTAATTGCGAATCGACCCTTGGCGCGGCTGCGCACCCCGGGACCCGTCTCCACCCCGTCGTAAACCAGACTCATTTTTTCCGGTTCAACGAATGGGTCTAAAAGTGCCCGTATCTGGATGCACGCAGCTTGGATCGGTGCCTGCAGACGTCGGCAGATATCTCTCTCATCAGGAGTTTATGATGGCTAGCACCCTTCCCTCGTATTGCTATGCGAGTGGCTTTGAACGCGATCGACAGGCAAAGACGGAGTTTGACACGCTTGCTATCGCCTATTCTTTACCGAGCGTCGCCTTCTGCAAAAGGCCTTCTGAAGTGCTGGTTGAGAATTCTAGCATACGCCCGGATGTAGCTAAGGTCGCGATCCTTGGCTACAACTGATGGCTCGCCAGCTGGCCGGTCGACTTGCGCAGCAGCAATGTGCCCATGATCCAACAAGAGCCACGTCTCCAGTGTCCGTCGAGCTCGCGCTCCGACGGAAGCTTCGCTCCGGCCGTGGTGCCGGAGTCATTTTGCGCGCCCTCCACAGCGAGGGGTTTTAAACTGTAGGCGGATTCTGCAATCAAATCTGATCATTTACACCCGTGCGGCGGAGTAACGGAGTCAGGTGCAACTACTTTCGATCGGCGAGTTAGCGGTGATGTTGGGGGTTGCGGTTGTGACACTGCGCCGCACGCACAGGGCGGGGAAGCTATTGCCAATCACCGGCTTCACTCTGGGCCAGTTGCGCCGCAGTCCGTGGTCCATCTTGACGTGGCCAATGACGGGTTCGACCGCCTGAGCGTGCCGCGATGGACTCGGTTCATCGCCTTGATTCGCCCGCGATGCGCGCTCTTCACCGGTGCCACCTCGGCATCCATGCCGCGGTATCCCAGATCGACGATGGCCGTGCTGGGTTTCGGGGCGCCCGGCGGCTCCTGCAGCAGAATGGTGGTCTGATCAAGCTGGGCATGCAGGGTGTGGCCGTCGTAGGGATTGCCCCCCAGGGACGGACTTAATATTGGGCAATTGAAAGTGCTCCCTTTGGGTCAAGTGGCTGGCCTGGCCCAGTCCTGAAGGCAAGTCTAAAGGCTCGAAGTATGTCAACACCAGTTGGGCGTCCGCAGGATTTCCTGAGGATTTGCAGGCCAGGAGTTAGCCCAACAAGACGGCGGTGTCAACCACGGGACCGCGGCGGCATCCGGTACCGCCGTGCTTCCAAATTTGCAACGTGCCTAATTGCTGACCGGATTCAGGCAGGGTCACCGACATCCGTTGCAAAAACGGGCCGAAACACAGCCAACCTCAGGATCGGATATAGCAAGAAACTCATACCAAGCGAAGTGAAAAACTGAATGGGCACGATCCGGTCCAGCACGTAGTGCGCCATCGTTGCAGCGATCACAGTGGTGATCACACCTGCCCAATTTACCAATTCAGGCTGCGAGACGGCATTGCTTCCGGCCATACGACTTACGACGAAGTAGTCGACAATCATGACGCCTGCAAATGCCGTTGTAATCACACCCAGTATTTCAAGCCATGCCTGGACCTGATCAAGGATTCCCAATGCCACCATGACCAACCCCAACACGTTCGCAATGACGACCGTCACAATACGCCGTGTCCGAAGCCCAACCGCATCAAAGAGATTCGAGAGCGCGAGGGAGCCGCTGTATGTATTGAGAACCTGTGCCTTGCTCTGCGCCAGAATCATGAGCACAACCCCGACTCCGCCACCGAATAGCAGGAAAGCAGCGGTCACGCCGTCTGGGCTCATGGCCAACTTCCGCGCCATTTCCGGTTCCATGTGCATCACTGTAGAGTAATACGTTACCAACTCTCCCATGCCGGCATACATGAATACACCACCGACAAACACCATACCAACACCGAGTGCGACGTTCCCAACGGCGGCAGCAACGCCAATGTCAGAGGTACTCCGCGCGAACCTACCGATATCCGCGTCCACGAGGGCAAGCGCACCTGCTGAGCCGATTAGTACGTTCGTACAGAAGATGAATTTGCCGAGATCGTTGGAAGCGCCGAGCCCGGCGAGAACTTCCGGCGGAAATAGCGCGGGGAAATCGAATACATGACTGTCCGCCTGCTTACTCACAACTTTCCAAGTGATATATATCAACAACCCGATAAAGGCGATTAGCGTATAGGAAGATACTCTCGACACTGTCTCGAACCCGTAGGCCGTGATTAGAATCCACGCAAGCGTCAACAGTCCGTACACAAAAAGCTTGTTAATGAGCGTATCGTGAAATCCAAACGCAAAGCGAAAACCCGAGTAGAGTAAGGCATTCTCGAGCGCCAGAAATCCGATTATCATGAATCCAAAAATAAGAGAGCCGATTAGGCTGCCGCGCGTACCAAACCCATAGTGACGGGCCATGACGGTACTGGAAAGCCCCGTTTTGAACGCAATGTGCCCACACGCCCATCCGATAAGCGAACCGACCGATGCCACAAAGATGCCGGCCACCATCGCGATCTTGATCCCGGCAGTGAAGCTCGTGAGCGCGCCAAGGAAGAGCACCACGAGTGTCGTCGCAATACCGGCTGTGTTCCAAGACAACTTCATCCACCCGTGCCGCAAATGGTGCGGCACAGATTCCAGCGCGTGATCTTCCGTTTTACCATCTTTGTTCATACCTGCCTCCTTGTATTTTTTAAAAACCGACCCAACTGAATGATTATAAAAACATAAAACAATTCATGCGCGAACGGCAAGACAACGACATTCTTTTCCGCGATTAGCGATTAGCCATTCAGCCGACCAAAATCAAACACAGCTTTGTTCACACCGATAGAACGAAGTAAATCCGACCATTCTCTAACCATCTATATTTGACTTGAATCAAAATCGCGTTGTCATGCCGACTCTGAATAGTGCCTGGTCGCTCGTCGATGACGATTGCAGCGCGTTCATCCATGCCTGCGTCTGTGCTCCATTGCCGTTTGCATGTTGATATAGCGCCGTAATAGAAAGTGCAGTTCTCTTAGAGAGCGCATAGCCAAGCGTAGTGGAAAACTGGCTGGCGCTGTTGTTTGCGAGCACAGTATTACCTTTCATGTATTCATATGAAACTCCCAGCGACCAAGCACCTCTTATGTTCCAGTTTGCGCCGGTCACCAGGACGTTTATTTCTGCCCCGGACAACGTGTTTTCTGTATGCGTGTAAAGTAGGAATCCTTGTAAGATCCCCGCATCGTAGCGTCCTCCGAGTCCGAAATTCCTAATTCCATCGTGACCGTTATTGAGCTGCGGGTACTTGATATATGTGTAGGCCGCGCCTAGCCCAAGCCGGCCGATCGTGTAATCGGCACCGAAGCTTAGTGTATTGCCAGCGGAAAAAGCACCAGACTGGTTACTAAACCCATACATGGCTCCGACTGTCAGACCGCTTATAGTAGGCGATTTGTACTTGACTGAGTTTGGAATGCGCGTTGACCCCGAGACTCGATCGAAGTCAAATGAGCCGGTCGGGTTCTGTGGGATTCCCAACCCGGCGAACGGGCCCTGTCTGAAGTTATAGAACCCTCCGAAGTAGCAGGATGGATCATACTGAAGCAACTCGTCCATCATGAAGTCAAACTGGTTACCAAAAGTCAGGGTACCGAGCCGTCTGTTACTCAGCCCCACGTAGGCCTCTCGATTAAACAGGGCGCCAGCGCTTGGCAACACCGTTCCATTCATCAGATTGAACTGTGTAACTATGTTGAATATTGCTGACGATCCTCCACCGAGATCTTCGGTACCACGAAACCCCAACAGATTTGGCGCGATAATCCCGCTATCTGCGAACGTGGCAGAATGACCTGCTTGATTGGTCACGTAACTGACACCCGCATCGAGCAATCCAGAAATCATGACACTGCTTCCCGATGAATCCTGACTCTGTTGCGCTTGAGCGATCGTTACGCAGAGCATCCATCCAACGAAAAGCAAAATCCTCTTTGACATGCCATGTCTCCGTTTTGTTTTGTAGTGACCGCAAATTTAGTGACCAAAAGTCGACAGATCAATCTTGAAAGTTGAATCAATGGCATAGGTATTTACGATGATGTGACGGGGCTACGGGACGCGTTTCCCTGAAATGACGCTACCTAGTAGGGAAAATCTGCACAAATTCCCGGCAGTTGTACTTGCAAGAGGGAACGGACCAAGCGAGCAAGTTGCCCATAAACAAGCTGGCCGTGGACTGAACCTGTCGACCAAGCGCACACGCAAGCGCGAATTTCTGGAAGAGATGAACCGGGTAGTGCCGTGGGCCGATCTGGTGATGTTGATTGCCTCACACGCCCCGGAGGGCAAGCGCGGACGCCCGACATTCGCGATCGAGACCATGCCGCGTATCCACTTCCTGCAGCAGTGGTTCGGCCTGTCGGACCCGGCGATGGAAGAAGCGCTGCACGACCGCTGTACCCCGAGTTTGCCGGGCTCGACAACTGGACGGTACGGCTACCCAACGAGAGCACCATCCTGCGATTCCGTCACCTGCTGAAGAAGCAAAAGTTGGCTGCCAAAATCCTCGCGCTGGTCAACGAAATTCTGCGCGCCAAGGGATTGCTGCTGCGGGCCGGCACGGCGGTGGACGCCACTCTGATCAGCGCACAAAAATTCGACCAAGAATGCGTCAGGCGAACGCGACCCGGAAATGCACCAGAGCAAGAAGATCAACCAATGGTACTTTGGCATGAAAGCGCACGTGCGATCTGAAAGTCGCATGAGTTTCTGTTTCACGAAGTAAGGTATTAATGAAACCAGTTGCTCCATCAACCGCTCCCTAGCCGGACATGCGGAGCAGGCAACTGCTCGGTGTGAAGCGCAGGGGACAATAAACGGCGCGGGTTCCAGGCGGCTTCCGGAGTGACAGAATTGCTTCGTTCTACGGCTGGCTCGCTATGCCGACAGCGCCGCGACGCTCACCACCTACCGCCGCGAAGTCGAGCGGCTGATCCTGTGGGCCATGCTGCAGTTGGACAAGCCGCTGTCCTCGCTCACGCACGAGGATCTGCTCGCCTACGAGCGCTTCCTCGCCGATCCGCAACCGGTCGCGGGCTGGGTGCTGGCCGGCAGCGAGAAGCTCGCGCGCAGCCACCCCGCCTAGCGCCCGTTTGCCGGGCCGCTGTCGCCCGGCAGCCGGCGCCAGGCGATGGTAATCCTGAACGCGCTGTTCGCCTGGCTGACCGAGGCGCGCTACCTGGCCGGCAACCCGCTCGCCCTCGCCCGCCACCGGCGTGCCTCCACCCAGGCGCGCGTCACCCGCTATCTGAGCCACGACCTGTGGGCGACGGTCAGGGACACGGTCGCGGCAATGCCGACGGAGGCGGCGCGGGAACGCCTGCACGCGGCGCGCTGGCGCTGGGTGCTGACCGTGCTGTATCTGGGCTGCTTGCGTGCATCCGAGCTGACGGCCACCACCATGGGCGCGTTCTTCTGCCGGCGCGATGCCCAGGGCATCGAGCGCTGGTGGCTGGAAGTGACCGGCAAGGGCAGCAAGACCCGGCTGGTGCCGGCCACCGACGAGCTGATTGCCAAACTGGCGCGTTACCGCCAACCCCGCAGTTCGGGGAGACGCGTCCGCTGGTGCTGCCGGTGATCGGCCGCGATAAGCCCCTGTCACGCGGCGCGCTGCACCTGGCCCTGAAAGAGGTGTTCGGCATGGCCGCGGCGCGCCTGCACACGCGCGGACCGGAATGGGAGGCGCAGGCCGCGGTGCTGGCCAGCGCCTCGGCCCACTGGTTGCGTCATACCGCTGGCTCGCACATGACCGACCGGCAGGTCGACCAGCTTTTTGTGCGCGACAACTTCGGGCACAGCTCGCTGTCGACGACGCGCGGCTACTTGCACAGCGACGAGGATGCGCGCCATGAAGCCGCACAGGAGCGGCACCGGATCGGGTGGGGAAGCGAAAGATGATGGCCTGCTGACGATTTCACTATCGCAAATATCAAAGGCCTCGCGCCCACCCTCCCGGCCGTGGCCCCGCCCTTGCTCCAAGCATTGAGCCTCTCTTTGAAGGCAAATCCTGTCTTCAGGGTGCGTCGCTGAGTCAGCGTGACCATGGCTACAGGCCAGGAGACGCGCAGCACCGGCCTCCGTGTTTCCCCGGATTGTGCTGGACACGTCACCAAGGTATTTCCGTCTCTCGCGCAAGCAAAGCACTCTCGCATCATCCGGTAGAAGTCATAGAACTTCTCGTCGCTGCGAAGCGAGTCGACGCGCATCTGGTTGCCCTTCTGCGAATAGCGCGAGCCCCCACAACTCCCACCTGGCTGCCCGAGCCGGGAATCCGTATTGGAGCGCACGACCCCATACCGGCGACATTCGCGAATTTCCTCTACTACCCCGCCGCAATGTGCAGCAAGACTGCGCGCCGTGCGCGGTAGAATTTCGCCTTCTACTATGGAAGGAAGCAAGCCGTGCCTCACATGTTCCCTGCACCGAAGCGTATCGCCGTCAACGGATATGGCCGCATCGGCCGCTGCTTCGTTCGGGCGCTGTATGAGTCAGATTTCCGCGACGCCTTCCAAATCGCGGCTATCAACGAGCCCGCCGACCTCCCAAGCATGGCGTACTTGACGCGCTTCGATTCGACTCACGGCCGCTTTCCCGGAAAAGTCGAGGTAGGTGACGAGACACTACTTATCAACGGCGATGCAATCCCGGTGTTCCACGCGACCACACCCGAAGCGGCCTCCTGGGGCTCGCTCAACGTCGATTTGCTCGTTGAATGCTCGGGACAATACGGCGATCGCGCATCACTGACGCGCTTCCTCGATGCGGGATGCAGACGGCTGCTTCTATCCCACCCTGGCAACAGTGCCGAGGATGTCGATGCCACGGTCGTCTTCGGTACAAACGAGGGCATCCTTTCCGGCAAGGAGCGCTTGGTTTCCAACGCATCCTGCACAACTAATGCTGTGGTCCCGGTCCTAGCGCTACTGCATCAGGAGTTCGAGATTGAGCAGGCCGTGCTCACCACACTGCATTCTGTGATGAACGACCAGCCACTCATCGATGGCTACCATCATCGCGACTTGCGCCGTACACGGTCCGCAATGCAGTCCATTGTCCCAGTTTCCACAGGTCTTGCGAGCGGCGTGGAACGCCTGCTCCCTGTGCTTCATGGACGTGTACATGCGAAAGCGATCCGCGTCCCAACGCACAACGTTTCGGCTATCGACATGGTGCTATCGGTCGGGCGCGACGTCAGTGCCACCGGCGTTAACGAACTGCTGCAGAAGGCGGCGGCTGGGCCTTACGCGGGGCTCCTTGCGTATTCCGAGGACCCGCACGCCTCGATCGACTTCAACCACGACGCGCATTCCGCAATCGTGGACGGTGCGCAGACCTATGTCAGCGGCCGGCGCCTGGTTAATCTGATGGTTTGGTTTGATAATGAATGGGGGTTCGCGAGCCGACTTTTGGACGTGGCGCGCCACTGGCTCGGGAAGACTTGAAACGAGGTACGCCGTCTTGTCGTGCCCCCGCAAGCCAAAGCGTCGCAGGCATTCCGCTTCTTGCGTAGCTGCTGCAGCCCTCGGCAACATCCAGGCGCTTTCCGAACACGGCGGCCACTTTTCCCAACTCTGCACAGCGGCTTCGCTTTTGTGGGCTGGCGTAACAAGATTCTGCGTCAGCTCAGTGACAGAGGCTGCATTTTGCAGAACTCCGGCTCATCCGCTTGATAATACGCTTGAATCCTGCGCCAGCGCGGCCGGGTCCACCCAATTCAGGCGCCAAAGCAGGGCTATTCTTCCTGACATCGAGCCCCGATCAAACCGAACCTGAGCTTGCAAACAGTTTGATGCTAGTGCTACCGCGCTGCTTGCTGCCGGGTTCTGCGCCGTGCGGAACGGGCCCGACATCCGGCGCATTTTGCTCCGTGTAGTCCACTACTGCTATTGCCCTTTCGCGAGCCACTCAATGTCTACGGGATGGTCGTCAGGAGTTTTGCCATGAGCTGTATCTTCTCCTGTGGCCAGAGTCGCTATCCTTGGGTACAACTGAGACGACTTGTGTTGCCAGATAGCCGTCCGCTTGCACAGCTTGCGCGATCTCGCCAACTGGAAGTCGCGCCGACAGCGAATGGGCAACCGGGGACGGTGTCCCGGCAGCAGATTGCACGTCAAAGACGTATTGGAACCATTTTCTCGCGCGTGCGCACACGATTTATATTCTTTTCGGCGCACTACATTGCTTGATATGCAAAATCGTTCTGAGCCATGACGCCGCTGCGAACGTATACTCTCTTGTCACGCGTCGGCCGAGCACGAAGCCGCCCGACGAGAGTGCCGCCCTCCCCGACTGGGAGGCTTCGGTGGTGACCGCCTCATTGGTCGGCTTGATACGGCAGCGATGGGGGGATACTGGTCTCTGTGGGGGAAAGAGTTGAGACGACCAGCACGCGGGCGAAGATAGCGCGTGGCTCGAATGACTGTCGGAACCATCCTGGCTATGGATGGTAGAAGGATTCCTGCAATATGCTTGCGGGGGCCTTCGGCATGGCCTTTCTACTCTAAAGGGAGGATATGCTTACTGAAACAACGTGTGGAGATCCTCAATTGAGGATAGAAGGTTATTCCTGAGCATACTCAAGGGTATGCATATCGAACCGGAATAACCAGATGCATACCTGCGCTTTTGTGAACACGAGTGACGAGGATATCAATACGTGTGGATGCAGACCGCTTCGCGGTCGGGCAGCCAGGGCGGATGGCTTGGGGCGTAGCGCTGCTCAAACCCGTCCCCAGGGAAGGCGTGTGGGGCGGTGATCTGCGATTCGGTTCTCGCCCCTCCCTTACAGAACCCCTCCCTAAAGATTTGGCCGCGTGAGGGTCGCCCCTCTCGATACGTTTTACCAGGGGAGCGCAAAGCTCGTCCCCTGACTGCCCACCCAGACTGCGGCAACGTGCCCTCCGCCTAACCCGGCCATAGGTTCCCACCTATGATGGTGGGAACCTATTCGCCTCAGCCAGTTTCACCGCTAAGACAGTCTCCGCCGGATTACTTGGTCGGCGACCGTTGTTTTACAGGGACGAAGCAATAGTGGCGGCGTCCGCCATTGTTTCTGCCATGCGCACTAAAGACTCCTGCTCGATCGTATGCACCTTCATTGCGCCACGCTTGGACGCGCTCACCTCATACTCGCAAATGTCCACGACAAAGATATAGATTGTCTTACCTCCCACGGTCACATATGGGGCATGCTGGCCAGCAGATGCGAAAGTGAAATTCAGCGTCTCCGGACAGGTCTTGTACACAACTAGATACCCGACGTCTTGATTGAAGTCGCGAGCATAGGTGTGAACTTGATGAACGCCACTTGCCAGATACTGAACACCTCTCCTGGAGCCATCGAATACCTTGGCATCCAAGACCAAGTCGGGCGCTACAAGGTCGGCCTCCCCGGATGCCGACTGAGGCTCAATGTGAAAGTCCAGTCCCTGGTCGAACAGATAGGCGTATAGGTTCTTTGCAAGCTCTCGTTCGACTTTCGAAGCGAGTTGAACCAAAGACTCTCGCTCGAACCATTCGACCTTGCGCTTGTACTTGAGCAATAGTGAAAGTACCGCACCCTGCTGATCTAGAGCATCATCAATATACTCGTACAGTGGCTCAAGAAACATTTCCCTGAAATAATTCAGCGCATCATCATGCTTTCGTTCGCGTGAAAATGCGTGACCAATTCTGACCTCCGGCCCCAAGCTGTTCCCCAGCGGCTGAAGTGCGCAGTGTTGAACAACTCGATAAACAAATGCGAACTGTTCTGCCTCAGTGGTGAACTCCTCTATTTCTTCCCTATCAGTGAGCGCAGCGATCTCATCGCTGTAAGGCTTCGCTTCCGCCTCTAGTTTATCCAGAATGCCGCGCGTCAAAGGCTGCGCCTGAAGGTAATTCAAAAACTGCACCAGCGAGCTATGAAACAGCAAATAGGTGCATGAATTCAGCCGGCGGACACGCTTCTGCAGTTGAAAGCGAATACGCTGAAGGTATGCAGAGTCCATTCAAAATCTCAAAGTTATGGTTGTATTGAGGTTCGCTAACGTTTCTTCCAGCTCTTTCATGGCGGCATTAAATTTCCGCCGAGCCTTCCGACATTCATTCATGTGGTCGTCGAGCTGGATGTTGCCCTTACATCCCCGGCAGATGAGCACATCTCGAAGCCTGGCATCTCTATAGAAGATCTTCGATGCAAATTGACACCTTTGGCATTCCACCTCAAACTCAAATCTGTCAAGGTCTATCACGTCCCCTCCTGAATCATCCTGAGGACTGTGGACATGTCTACGCCAAATCTTTCTCGATTGTCTGGGCAACTATCAATCATAAACATCTTATCCCACAACCGTTGCATCTCTTGAACGGACGGAAAAAGAGGAAGCCCGCGCAATCGGCATTCTATTTCGGTTGGCGTTAGCTTTCCTTGTGCCAGCAATTTCTTCCGCAATCGGTCTACCCGTCGCCGGCGTTCGTCAGGCCGCATTGAGAGGATAAAGTGCTTCGTGAATGCGTCAAAGGCAAGCACGGTGAATGACTCCCATTCGAATCCAACCGTCGTAGCTTCGTGGGATGCACTTGCTACTATGTCCCTAAGTACGGGCTCCCAGCCTATCCAGCGCCTATATAGCTCCTTCATCCCCTGAAGCAAATTTGTTGGGGTCACTTCGCTATCAGGGCCTACGATAGCTATTGCCGGTGCATATGGCCCTTGGCCGAGAGCCTTGATTCCGGCAAAGCCTGTGCAGGCTGCAACAACCAACACAAGATTGCAATGTGTCGCCAGGTTCAACTGCTGCAAAGGACCGGTCAGCCTATCCCAACTTAACAGCTCCCGCCCTCCACCGTCACCTGGACCTTCAAGACCCTCCTCACCTCCGTGTGCCTCGAGATGGAGCACTGGAATCATTCCAGTTTGCCGCGCGCTCGCTGCTGCTTGCTGAATGGAATCGATGACCTCGGACGAGTTCTTACAAGAACAATACACTGACCAGTTTGGTCTGCGATCCTCCATCCATTCGTGCAAGAGCCGTCCGGTACATTTCTCATCCGGGCGCAACCACTCAACTATCCAAACATGGGTCGTCCGAACAGTAGCTACAACGGGCGGGCCAGGCAATCTATCGAAGAGTTCTTGCTCGGCATCGGTAAGGTCGCCTTCCTTCATACCCCCCCTCCGTTTCCAAATATCCCAAGCGCCGATGTGGCGGAAGGTCAGCTTCGCCTATGCCCCTATCCACATACCCAACACGCTTTGCGCTTCCCGGATGCCACGAACGGTGAGAATCCCGGCGGACGCTGTTTGGGCCTTTGCTTTTGTCGCCGCCGATTCGGCACAGTTATCGGGGGCCGACACCTCTTCCTAGCATTGACGCTCCGGAAAGTACTAGATCTAGTATTGAACTGGTAAGACGAGCCCAAGTTTAGTGGAAGGAATGGCGAATGCCAGTCTTGACAGCCGCTTTTCCGGCGACGACTTCGCAAGTGTGGCGGCGCCACATGTCCGAAACCCTAATGTTTACAAGGGTTTTGAGCAAACTGTTCGCAACCGCACATTTTTAAGAAATTTTTTTAATCACGATACTGGGGTTGATAGCCAGAAGTCTTGTGCATTCGGCTATTCGTGATGCTCGGCGATCGCGCGGACGAGCGACAGTCCGTGCCCGCTAGTTTTTGCCGCTCGAACTTCGCCACTAGAAGCGCTGCATTGCCTGCTGGCGTCAATCCCAGCCACTTCTCTAGTACGCGAAAGCACGTTTGCTGGCTCCGTCAAGATGCCACGTCCGGGATGACTGGTCAGCCGGCAGGAGATGGCTTCGCGGCTCCCCACAAAGCCCTGGTTGAAGGGCCGCCAGGGCCCTCCTCCGAGCACTGCCATCGACATGAGAAGCCCGAGTAGATGCGCCCTCCCCTCGTCGCCAGCGCTGCGCCTACCCTGGCAGCACTACGCTCAACGGAACTGCCCTGCCTCAACGGACGGCGAGGCTAGCGACATCGACTCCGCTCCCGCCCGCACATCGGCGCTCCGAACAAGGTCCCCGAAATCGAGCTTTGTAAGTGCCTCAATTTCCTCGACCGTTGTCAAGAATTCCGAAGCTCGAGCTACCTCATCAAGGTCTTCAAACGCCTCTGCCGCCGCCTCAGGCATCCCCTTGGTGAGCTTTTCAAGCACAGGGCGCTGATCCGCCCAAAGCGCAATGGACTTCAGCGTCTTGCCCTCCGCCCAGACTACTACCTTCCAAAACTTCATCGGGACCAGCACGCCGAATCGGTATTCCGGGTCTTTGTCGTCATCAAATATGGGACCGGCGAAAACACAGACACGCTTTCGCGTCGTGAACGCATTGCGCAGGACGTAGGTCTCGACGGTGCGCCAACGTAGCGCTCCCTTTGAACCGGGTGCATTCACCGGGCTGCCCTGGTTGAAGAATCCAAGCTGCGGCGCAGCATTCGTGTAGAAGAACGTGTCGCTTTCCGCCGCGACGGCTGCTTCCTCAGTACCCCAAGCCGGGTCACCTCGCAGCGTGATATGCCCTTTTTGGAACATTCGAGCCGTACGTGTCAACATAGCGCGAGTGTGGGCCTTCTTTTCCGCCGGGGAAGCATCCTTTGGCAGGGAGGGAGGCTTCGGAAAACCAGGGACGACCTGATCCTCGTAGAATTCCCGGGTCATTTGCTCGCTCCCAAGTACGCGCGGATCCGGACTGAAAGCGTCTGTTGCTTCCGCGCCCAGGTCGTGGAGGGTAGGATCAAGATTGACGGTCTTGTCCTCGCGGTTCACGGCGACCAGGCGACGCCCATCGATATTGCAGGCAGTGAAGGCTGCAAGCCGGCGTTCGGCATTCATGAGGATGGAGAAGTGGTGGTACTGCAACTCATGAGGATCCTCGACACCCTCATGGGGCATGCGGTTTTCCGCCAGCCGATAGCCAACGTTGCCATAGTCAGGCAGAGCCACGACAAACCCGGGGATGAACCCCGGCTCGTAACCCCCGCGGTCGCTGAAATCGAGTGGCTCGACGGTGCGCTTTTCCGGTCCGCACTCAAGCGTCTTCGGGCTTTGTGTGACGACTTTAGGAGGCGTGGGAGTTTTCTGCGGCTCCAGCAGCGGAGCCCGAACGCTGATTTCGATGGGGAAAGTCCAGGTGATAGCGCCGTCCGCATGGGTTACCGAGGCTCCGGAACGCGTCGACGATGGACTCTCTGGTGCATTACTCGCCTCGGGCAAAGCGGGCGCAGTTTCAGTAGGGCTCGCATCCCATAGCGCCAACGCATCCGCTATGGCTTGCCCGCTTGAATCTGCCAACACCGGAGCTCTGTTGCGCAAATCTTTCACAATCGCGCTGATGCGGATACCTTCGTTGACTTCCTTGCGAAGTGGCTTCCCATCGCGTCCCTTGATTTCCGTGAAGGGTTCACCCCAGTGATGCAAAGCGATGGGTTCCCAGCTGTTGTTCATGACCGGGGAACCAGACGATCCTTGCTCGGTATCGGCCAGGTAATGAAGCACCTGCTCTGTCTCATCACGGGAAACCAAGTTGTTCTCGCGTACGACGATTTGCTTCAGGTCACCGTTTGGATGCTGAATGATGTTCGCCAACTCGCCGAGCATGTGCTTGTCCTTCGCATCGGAAAGCGGCAGATGGCCAAACTCAGCGAGAGACTTTGGTCCCGATAGGCGCGCACCGATGGCGATGAGGGTGAAGTCCAAGCCTTCGATGGGATCGCTCACGAAGCAGGTACCCGGCTCAAACGCGAAGGACGTTACCGGGCGCTCTGTGCCGTCATCGGCTGCCTCGTAGTCGAACTGAACCATCAGCGTTTCGCTCTGCTCCGGACTGCCGATGACGTGATAGTTGGTTAGGAAGAGGCCAGGCGCCACGAGGAATCCGCTGCCTTGCGCCCGTCCGCTCCGAAATGCAACGCGACCCACAGCGCTGGCCGCTGTGCGCCCCCGCGTCAAAAACTCAACACCGACAATGTCAATAGTTGGTCCTTGCACCGCTTCCGCACCGTCAAGAGCCAGCGCGCCCTCCTTGTCGATGAGCTTTGCGGTGGTGGCAATCATTGTCGCCATTGCTTTGGCATCGCGCGGCGACAGTCGGGTCTTCCTAGCTATCCGCGCCGCCCTTCGCGTGTCGGAGGGCTCCGCCCCGAGAGGATTTCCGGCTTCAATTTGCACGAGAGAGTTCTCGATTTCCTGCGATTGCTTTGCGATTCTTGCTCTGACAATGGTCCGCAACCTTTCTTCGGTATCCCGATCCATGAATCCCCTCCGCAAGTTGTTGTTCGTGGTGCCGGGCGCACGTGAGACAGAGACGTCCCGGAACAAAAGATATAGCAGAGCAATTTGAACATTGCGCGACAGAGGCTGATGGCGCGTCAGGAGCGAACTGTTGACAAGTCAACGGCTCACTGGGATGGCGGAGAGATGAGGAACCAGGTGGCCGGCTGCACTGGCTGCCCTCTCCTTTTCGCCTCAGGCGTTCCCCCGACTATGGCGAGAGCCACCTGACGCGCAGCATGGGTGTACTTCAAGCTGACAGGTCGGAAATGCAAATACCGGCCAGTCGTGCTCCCTATTGGCAAGGGGAATGGTCGGGCAGTGCGACTTCGTTCAACACGAGAACACGCGGTCGTGCGACACGAAGATGCAGCAGCGACAGGGAACTGCCCATGCTGGCTGTGCCCGCAATCGGACTGTTACCAGGACGCGCGGAAAGCGCCGGCCTTTAGGCCGGAGATGCAGAGCGCATCGAGCGCAAACCTGAAGGTCCGACACAAAACATGGATCATGCGTACGCCTATACTATGCATGACCAATACGGACTTCACCACTCGCACCTTGCGCCTGCGCCTGAAAGACCGCCATGCAGCTTTGCTGCGTGCGCAAGCACGGGAGGTGAATTTCGTGTGAAACTATTTGAACGAGCTGTCGCTAAAAATCCTCCAGCGCGAAGGCCGATTTTGCTCCAGTGCGGAGCTGGACCGATACACGGCAGGCGCGACGAAGCAAGGCCTGTCTTTGCACTCGCAAACGGTGCAGGCTATCAGCAAGGAGCTGGTGACACGCCGCCGGCAGTTCAAGAAACGCCGCCTGGCGTGGCGCAAGTCAGCCGGTACACGGCGCTCGCTCGGCTGGATTCCGGTGAAGGCCTCGGCCTTGCGATACAGGGGCGGGCAGGTCTGGTACTGCGGCAAGCCACTCTCATTGTGGGACAGCTTTGGCCTGCAACAGTATGAGCTGGGCACAGGCTGCTTCAGCGAAGACAGCCGCGGACGATGGTATCTGAATGTCACCATCCAGCTCAAGCAGCCGCCGATGTCGCGAGAGACGAAGGCCGTTGGCATTGACCTCGGTCTGAAGGATTTCCTCGCTACGAGCGATGGGTTGAAGGTTGAGGCCCACCGCTTCCATCGCGACCTGGCACCGGCAATCGCCGCCGCCCAGCGCGCGAACAAGAAGCAGCGTGTCGCCGCACTTCACGCCAAGGTGAAGGCCCGGCGCAAGGACGCACTGCATAAACTCAGCACTGCGCTCGTCAAGGAGTACGGTGCCATCTTCATCGGCAACGTGAACGCGTCCGCCCTGGCGCAAACTCGACTGGCAAAGTCGGTGCTCGACGCAGGCTGGAGCGCGTTCCGGACCATGTTGCAGTACAAGGGCGCAGACGCCGGCGTATGGTTCGAGGAAGTCGACGAAGCGTATTCAACCCAGACCTGTTCGTGCTGCGATACGCGCACCGGACCGAAAGGTGTCGCAGGTCTTGGAATGAGAAGCTGGGCATGTGAGGTCTGCGGCACGCTGCACGACCGTGACGTCAACGCAGCAAAGAACATCCTCAAGAAGGGGATGCTCGCCCGTGCCGTAGGCACGGGACTGCAAGGCGGCTCGACATCTTCCAGTTTCGCGGCCGGACGTGGCCGTCTTGCAGAAGGAATCCCCGCCCTTTAGGGCGGGCGAGGACGTCAAGACCTCCCACAGCCGTTTTACCGAACACGCTAACTCCCGTAGACTCCGCAGGGCGCGCAAAAATATGCGACATGGAAGACATTCGCGCAGATTTTCACCAGAATCAAGCCAACATGCGCAGATAAAACGATACGCAAAATCTATAGAATACTTATCTGCGATCGACTCGACGCCATTTTTATGACTGTCGGCTTTGCCGCGAGGGAACGCAGAGTTTCGCGCCAAGGAACGTCAACAGATTCGGCAATTGATCGCTCGATGTTTTTCAGCATCTACCCATGTTCAAGTTAATCCTCATTTTGGCCGCGTTTGCCGCGGCGATCATGGCAACTCATCCCTCTGCGTTTGCGGCTGACAGTTTCGAAAGCGACCGGATTCCGGACTACCTGCAATATCCTTGAGTTTAGTGCGGGAAGCCTGGCGGATCTCGCAATTCAGTCTCCCAGCTCAGCATCCGCATGCCCTGGCGGCGCTCCTCTTTGCGCGTTAGCTCTTCGCTCAGCCGCCCAAGCATTGAACTCATCAAACGGTAAGAGATTGCGGCTTTCCAGCCAGCTGGAGCGAATGCCAGCAATGCCAAATATCATTCGCTATCTCCACTTCCCCCTTTCGTTGGGCGCATATTGCAATGCAGGGTTGAGTGAGGTGACGTATCCTCACAGCCTACTGCTTTGTGCACCTTGGCTACCTGCGGATGCTTCGTGCTCTTGAGCAGCGACAAAAAAATGTGAATATTCGGAGGTAGTTTCTATGATCAAGAATATTTCTCTCGGTGTTGCAATCAGCGCGCTAACGCTGGTTCTCGCGCCGTCTTCCCTTTGGGCTGCAGATGCGAAGTGCAGTTCCCCCGAAGCGCTGCTGAACACGCAGGTTAAGCCGGAGGAGGTCAAGCCTTTATTCGCTCCAAACCGCGCGCTCGTGGCAACATCGACGACCAAGGACTTGGAGATCAAGGGCGAACAGCTTAATGAATTTGATACAGCGCTAACGACCTACCAGGTCAAAACGGACGGTACGTTGGCAGTGTTGACCAACACGGCGTCGGCCAGCGGCAACGAGTTCCTCACCATCTATTCGTTCAAACAGTATCGCTCTGATGGCAAGGAAAAATACGGGGTCGCCATTCAGATGAATATCCGCTACACATCTACCAGCGGATCCCTTTCACTGGCGAACCTGTTTGGCTTCCTTTCTGCCAACGCAAGTGCGAGCAAGTTCAACGGATCAGTGAGCTTGTCAGTGCACGGGCTGTATAACGCGAAGGTTGCAGCATTGCTGCCCCTCCCCTCCAAACTGGATGACACTGCGGCAGCCCAGTACTTCTCGTATATGGGAGCCCTGAAGAACTTGATTACGGACCAGGGAACAACAGTTGACCCTGTTCTGATTTCGGAGTGCATCTGAGCAAGACGGGATAACGATTCTGCTCATCAAGCTCCTACGCTGGGAAAGGTATCGGCACACCAGCGCAGGGGCCGCGCTAGATAGGAGCGTCACCTGGCTGGCCTTGGGGGGCGAAGTGGGCTGCAGGCAGCTGTGTTGCCCACATAAAACTGCAACGGGTTTCATCCCGCGTTCCGGTCGGATGCCGCGCTTACACTCGCTCGGCCGCCGCTGCGATAACAGTGGTATTCCCGGTCCTGCGGTTGGTATGGCCTTCGTCTCTGTCTAGCCCGCCACCATAGGCGTGCGATCGGCGCCGAGGTAGACGTATGGCCCAGCGACCACAAACGAAGCGACTAGCAAAAGGGAGATTGGAGATGGGATTTATGACTCGGGCGGCTATGGCCGCTTTGCAGATTTCAGCGACGCTAACACTCTTGGCGCCTCTTCCTGGGGATGTATGGGCCGCATCAGAAGCCAACACGCCCAAGGATGCCGTTCGCATCACGATGTACGATGACGGGAAATCCTGTCCTGGCGGCTGTGATGCCCACGTTGTCTTCGAGCCAGCACTCAACTCTACGCAATACGCGCATGCTCCATCGAGCCAGTCCGCTCCATTCAAAGCATGCGTCAACGGTGCAAATTGTGAAATCTGTCTGCTGCCGGGTCTTGAGCAGTGCCTCACGGTGACCTACCGCGGCGCCGGCCCTGGTAAGCGGACGTTTGATTTTACCCCGGCCTTCTTTGAGTCGCGCTGCAAGGATGCTGATGCGCCAGATTTGCTCAAGGCGAAGTGCCAGGAGCTTGAGAGTGCAGCAGCCAGCCTGCGGAACAGGCTCAATTGTTTCGCGAGTCCGGAGAATGCGGCTTGTAAAGCCATCATGGACGATGCGAAAGCAAAGCAGGCGGCGGACCTACCTGTATACGAAGCGTGCAAGAAGGCTACCGAGAAGGTGTTTAACAAAGGTAAGCCCAAGAGCCAGCAACGATCCAATGACTGCGCCTATGAGGCCATTGCCACAGGAGGACCAAACAGCAAAGGCACCAAGTGGCGGAGGCTCATGCCTGGAGCTTGCCGCACTGGCACGTATGTCGGTCGTGACGGGCTTGATTGCTGCAGCGGCAGCACTCTTCGAGATGGACCGCTTGGCGTCGAGTGCAAAGCGTTCTATCCGAAAAGCTGATACGTCTGGACCGCTTTGCGGTCGGGCAGCCAGGGCGACAGCGCAGCATTGATTGCCGATGGCAGCGAGGTCTGTACAGGCCTCGCTGAATCCTGGTCGAGCAGCCCTCCCGCAAACCCGCGCCTAACACCCGCCGTAGTTTTTCCGCCCGCTCGCCGTAATCGTGTACGTCCCACCACGCGGCCCGGTGTAGCACTTGAGGCCGGGCGACGCGCTGCCGGTTGATGCGAAGGAATTTGCTGTGCGGGCTGATGTCGCGTTGTGGTCGGGCGCAGCGCTTACGGCGGCTCGCCCGCCCCCGCGATGGCAATGGTATTCGCCGGTCTTGCGGTTGGTATGGCATCCGTTTGCGTCAAGGCCACCACCATGAGCGTGCGCGGTTCCGGACAGTGCGACGCAGACGAACCAAACCGCCAGAGCGCTTATGCGGTCCGCCCGAACTTGCCGGGCAGATACCGCGGAGGATGCGCGCATACGACCCCTCGAATTTGTTGTATTTTTGCGCAGACAGGAGCGAGAACTTCCGTTGCGATGGGGCAATTCTCACGCCATACGTGTAGGTGCGCCATCCCTCCAGAGAGGGAGGTGTCGGGGCAGACTTCCGGCGCTGTCTCGAAGGACAACCAGGAGGCCGCTGCCCTGGCTGCCCTACTCCCCCTCCTCGCATCAGCCCTTCCCGGCTAGCCGCCCGATCTCCTCCAGCACCAAACCCTTGAACTGCTCGAACACTACCCAGTTGTTGAATTCAGCACTCCAAAATCCCCGCCCGCGGCAAATCGGTTCGACGAGTTCGCGAACCGGCTCACAGATTGGGTGGAAGATCGCAATGTTGTTTCTCGGCAATTCCCGAACCCGCACCGTCACGCCCAGCACGGAAAACGTCCATACTCCGTCTCGTTGAAACATCTGACCCTCCTCGTTGAAAGTGAGGTCAGGTTAGTTGGCAGGACGCGAAAGAATCAGCCATCAACAGTGGACAAAACTGTGGCGAACAGAAATTTATCCATAAAAATCAATGGCATAGATGGGTTGTCAGCCGTCGAGCCAAACCCGACGCCGGCCGAGGAAGAAGCGGCACTAGAGGCTTTCCTAGAGTTCTTCTGCCGGCCAGATGAGCGCGAAACCTTGGCGCTGAAGATGGCCCGCGCACTAGCAGAGGCCGCCCTAGAGCGATTGCGGGCCGGCAAGCAACGGGCGGAATTCAATTCAGCGAACGTGGCGGAAATGGTCGGCAACAACGTGGCCCCGGAGGCCGCCACCAGTTGGCTGTCCAGCATATGGACGACGCTAAAGCGCCGTCTGGATCAGCGCGAGGCTGGTATGCAGGACACGATCCGCCAGGCAGGCCTTCCCTACTACGCTTGGCCGAAGAAGACCGCAAGCAGCGGCGGCGCCGGAAACAGCTCCACCTACGCGATGGGATTTGTACCGCTGCCAGAGGTAGACGGCCAAACGGCCCCGCTGCCACCCGGAGGCATAGCGTACGTGCGTGACGTGACCTTGAGCCCAGCATTCTGGGTGAGACCGCTGGTGAAGGCCGGCTTTGTGCTGAAAGGATGGCGTCGGTATCTGTTCCTTGGGTACGGCTTGGGCGGACTCGCGTTCGTCGGCGGCTTTCTTGCTTTCCTTTGGCTGATTATCACCACCCAAGCGACGCGGTTGCCGAGCGGCGAGATTTTCGCGCTACTGCTTCTCGCAGGCATGGTGGCCTGGTCGGGGTATGCTCTCCTCCGTCCGTTCTGGAGGCTCATCGACCTGCGCATCATCATGGCCCCCGATGCTCTACTGTCCCTTAGCGAACGAGGCGTCCAGCTTGAAGCCGCGAAGGAAACGACAGCGAACGGCGGTGCACTTCGAGTTATTCGACTTGTTCGATACTCCGGACGCTGCCCCGTTTGCGGAGAAGATGTTCACCTGCAGGATGGGCGAAAGGAGTTTCCAGGCCGACTGGTCGGAAGGTGTGACGAGCATCCGGCCGAGCATGTCTTTTCGTTCGACCGGCATACGAAGGTAGGCAAGCCGCTGCGGTAGGGCCGCCCCACTAGAACAAAACTAGAATAGCGAATGGACGACGAACTACGGTCTCTCACGGACGAGGTCCTGCTCAAGATGGGGCGGAACCTACTTCTGAATCAGCAGGTGGAACACCTATTGAAGGCCATACTGGGACTTGCAAGGATCGAGGGGACACCGGCGGACACCGCGACTCGACTTGAGGCGCGAAATGCAGCCCTAACGACGACATCCATGGGTGGACTGCAAAGAAGATTTCGCAGCGAACTTCTTACAGCGCCGGAAGAGCATTCTCAAAATCGCGAACCGGTTGACCCTTCCCAACCTTGGTTCAGCACGGCATTCCGGTTCGACCTTGAGCCGGCCGACAGAGAGGCCCTGGAAGCTGACCTTGATGCGCTAACCGCTGAGCGCAACGAGCTCGCGCACCATTTCCTGCCGCGTTGGCAACCTGGTTCAGCTTCGTCGATGGCCGAGGCTAGCGCTCATCTGGAGCAGCAGCGAGAGAAGATCCTCGCCATGCATAATCGCCTCAAATCGATGCATGCTTCGATGGCCGAGACCCTTCAGATGGCTGCGGATTTTTGGTCGTCCAGCGAAGGTACAGCCGCCGTTGAGCTCGTTCATCTCCAGAGCAGCAGGTTGATTGAATTGCTCACAGAAGCTGCAGCATCTCCGAAGCGACCAGATGGGTGGACCGACTTAGCTTACGCTGCGGACATAGTACAACGCCTGGAACCCGACGCGCTGGCGAAACGCAAGGAGCGTTATGGCGAGCGGAGCCTGAAGGCATTGGCCCTCAAATCCGGATTGCTCGAGGTCGCAGAAGAGATGCTTCCGCAAGGCACGCGGACGCTGATTCGCCCACGCGCGGGCAGCTAGGACCAGGCAAGACAAAGAAAGGAAACCCTAGGCTTCCGGCAATGGTGCCGGAAGGTCTGCGACAGGTGCGCCGAGTTGGGAAATCCGCGACCCGACTTCGAGAATGTGGCTCATCCGTCTATTCTTCGGCCTCGCCCAGATGCGGCCACCAGAGACTCGATATTTTTGAGAACTGGGTTAGGAACACTCCCGTTTTTATGTGCAATGTAGTGGGGCATGGGTAGCTCTACCGACGACTGCAATTGCCGCGATAGTACAAGAACCCGGCCAACACCCACCCGGTCTAGATCATTGCTGTCCAAACATTCAATGTCAGCACACTTGACGGTCCAGTTTATGGAGCCGTCAAGATTCAAATTTACAAGAACACCCTCGGCGGAGGCGGTTATTATGATTGTAACGCACCCCTCAATTCCCAACATCCCGTCCATATAGGGATCCTTGGGTCTACCGAAATTCGTCACTGCCAGAATGTCTGGAGTCTCGCCTTCTGGATGAGAGAAAAGTGCGCGGTACAGCTCCTCGGCATACCTAGTCTCAAGTGCTCGCTCTCCAAAGAGGCAATAAGCAGAGCCAATGGCTAGCTTGGCGAGAAACCTTATCGCATGGTGGAGATACATCGAGAAGCCGCCCTTCCCAGCATTCTGTCCCGAGCAGTAATCGAAAAGGAAGGCGGTCCGCTCGATGTCCAAGTCGTCGGGTTGCGAAAATCCCATCGTCTTGAGGTCAATTCCGGTCACGTCGGTACAGACTATCTTCTTCACCTTCCGACCAACAAACGCAGCCTTGAACGTCTGAATCGTGCGCCAAGGATCTGTGTGTGACTTGGCAGAAAACATAAAGTACGCGCGCGAGTGAGCAGTTTTAGTTGTCCTGGGATTCCCCCCATGTACCAGTACAGGCTCTCATCAACGGGTCGAACCCAAAACACTCTCTCTCCTGCAGGACCTAGCCAAACCTCAAAGCACTCATCAGGCTGTATAGCAGGGAGCGGGACATCCTCTAGCCCCATGCAAATCAGCGGAAGGCCTACACCAGCCGATGGGTCATAGGTCTTGTGTGCGGCCATCGAAAGCGTGGACGACACAACCCAATCCTTCTCGAAGCCAGCGTCAACAAACAAACCGAGATTGTTGTTGCAGCGCTGGCAGACATCTCTAGTCTTGAGCCAATCAGGCGCGTATGCACCTCCCAGAAACTGGGGGATCACGTGCTCCAAGGTTAAATCTGATTGATGAACGATCTTCTTACAGTAGATGCAGCGTCTCATATGCTGGGAGGTAGTGCATATGGCGTCGACTTATAGTCGATGCTGGTTGCCGATTCCGCAAGCATTTGGGGGACTGAGTATGCCTCGCACTGCCGGAAAGAGGGAATTAGCCGAACCCGAATAATCTGCGCGTTAGAACATCAATTCTTGGGGGCCGCCAGTCGCAGGGTGGCTTCCGAGGAGGTGACCTTCAAAGAACGGGTGGCTCGCGAGATTGCAACATAGAACAGCTTTGCCTGCGCGAACTGCTCATTCGTGTAGTGCACGGCGCCAGGCACCACAACGTGGTCGAATTCGAGCCCCTTCAATAGCAAGGGGGTCGAAACAGTACGACGCGGTAGACGGCGACCTGTCAGGGTGGTTCGCTGACGTACGCGTTCTGCCGCTTCGACCATTCCGGTACTGCGGCCTGCCGAAACATCAGACAACGCACGCTCAACGTCGCGCCACAGTTCGCCTCGAAACAGGCGATATCGGGAGCGACGTCGAATGAGGTCAAACACCGCCGCGCCTGCAGCCTCAGCATTCGGACCAAATGTCTCAACTCTGAGCCGCGCAATCTCAACATTGATAGCCTTGTCGGCGTCCGACTCCTCTTCGCCGTCTGCCAGGGGGCGGATATTGAAGCAGTCATCCACCAATGACTTGATAGCCAGCGTGCGATCGCGCAGCGACTCGGATGCATCCCAGGCATTGCAGAACTCCGATAGGCGACGGGCCGCCATCTCTTCGATGGCTTGGTATCCACCAGCAGTCGCGCCAGCTATTCTGTAGCAGATTCCCTTGTTACAGTGAATTGCTGCAACCGTTTCGCTACCAGCATCGAACCCCTCGAAGAGCGCTGCCATGTCGAAGGCTGAACCAGACACTTGAAAGGAGATTGGACCCGCGGAAAGATCAATACCCTCGCCGCATATCAGCCGCTCTCTAGCAAACGCCACCCAGCGCCCCAGCTCGGGATTTTTCTCCCTCCACCGATACGGAACATCCAGCGTATCTACCAATGGGAAGGAAGAAAACACATCCCTGTCCCATGACAGGCTGGCTCCTGCGAACTCGAAGATTCCCTGCATCGGATCGCCGAAGACCAATGTCGGCACAATGTTCGCGAGCGTCTTCGCAAGTTCGTGTTGAAGCCAATGGCAGTCTTGGTATTCGTCAATCAGAATCCGGTCGTACGACGCCTCAATGACCTCACGTACAGCCGGCACCTGCAAAGCGCGGAGTGTCCCCTCATACAATTCGTCCCATTCGCGGCCTTGCGGCATACCGTCACATGGCTGTGCCGCACCCGGGAAAGCATGCGCATAGCGCATGCACCATCCAGCGATCGTGTCGACCGCCGCTCCATTATGCGGGACCTTTAACCGCTTAAGCCTTGCTCGCAACGCGTGCACGCCGGCGTGGGTATGAGTCAGGATAAGGGCCCGCCTACCGAGCCCTGCCACCTTCGCGATCAGCTCCGTTTTCCCATGACCAGCTGGCGCCACAATGGCTCCATTGCCGACCCGAACCAAGTCTTCGGCGTTAAGCATAAAGCCAATCCTCAGCGGCTGCGAGCGTCACGGCCAATGGCGATTCTGGGTTGGAAGCAGCAATATCCCAGGCAATGGGTCCTAGCCCCCGTCCGATGCGCTGGTCCTTAAACCACTTCTTCGCAACGAAGACGCCAGCAATCTTGTCGCGCAGCACCGCTCCACTATGTTCGGACAGTAGCTCCCAAACGTCGAAATCAGCGCTCAGAGCTTCGCGTTCCAAATCAAGGGCAGGAAGCAAATTGTCGTTAATCTTGTGCAGTCCTCGCTCCTCTCGCGCGTATGCGAGCAGACGCTGGACCTGCTCGTCGTTGGCCGCAGAAAAGAGCGCATGCTCTACGTCCAGGTTGCCTCCGTACTCAAAAACAGGTATCGCCGCAGCGGCGAGCGATGCAATGCTATCGGGCAACAGCGGTACATCCGAGTCCCGATAAACCGCCACCGCATAGCCAAGCATTGCCAAGTCGAGCGCCATGGCGACGGTCTGCCCTCCATTGCCATCAGCAATCGCGGCACCGTTGTGCTCGAAGGGCATGTCTTCATGCCGGGGCGGCCAAAATTCCCTAACGCCGTTGAGCATCCCAACTTCCGTCATGCCCTCCGACACAAGGATCCTGCGTGCGAAGAGTGCACGCGGATTAAATCGTATCAAAGCGTGAAGCTTGTCTGCAACCGGAGGCTTAAGCACCGTTGTAGCGCGCGCCGGCCTCGCCGTGCGGCACACAAACAAAGAACCAGCACCAGCTTCTCCGATAGCAATGTCGGAATGGGTCGTAAGGATAATCTGGCCTAGTGGACGTGCGGCTTGATTCGCCACAGTTTGGTCTCGCTTGATCTGGGAAATGGCGCCCATGATTCGATGCGGCTCCAGACCGTGCTCGATTTCATCAACGAGAACTATCGCACCTTCTGACACCGCGGACTTCTGGATTGCGAGCGTTGCGAGACGCTTGGTACCCAAGCCGGCCAGCCTCAAAGGTATTCCAGCATCATGTAGCGCTATTGACCCAGATGACAATCCGCTCCGACCCAGTTCTAGCCCTGGACCGTAGTCGCCTTCGACGTACGCTCCCATGCTTTTCGCAAATCCTTGAGCGGCAGTCGCGGCCTTCACCAAGGATTCAATTTCGCCCAGATTGGCACTTTCTCGAGCCGCTCTATAAGCTACTGCCAGCCTGGCAGAAGCCTCCTCACTGTCGCCAGTGAGCCTAGAGAGAACGGAGCCTTGCCCCCAAGCCAAATGGCGGGCATCCTCGCCCGCAAGTCGAACCAAGCCAAAGAGGGCTCGATCGCGGTTGGACAGCGTCCGGCTATCCTCGATTCTGTTGCAGCAGACTTCCCAAACTGGCTCTAAGGTGGCGCCCACCGTAAGGCGCACGGTCAGTACAGGCTCGTCGTCACCCTCTGCTTCGTCACGAATGATTCCCGCTGACGTCCACCCTCGGATGTACAGACCAAACCGCTCATCGGACTTGAGGGCCTTTGACAACTCGCCCACGGTCACCTCGATGAGAATGGTCCGGCCGGTGTCTCCACCAATGAAATCGGCCTCAGAAAAGCTAAGCCAGCGCGACGACAGTGCGGCCTCTATAGCGTCAAGGATGGTAGATTTCCCCGAGTCGCCCGGACCGATAAGACAACAAAACGGAAGACGAGGAGACCAGTCTAGGAAAGCGATTCCCCTGAAATTATGTACCGTTAGGTGCCGAATCTGCATTGGTTAATCGTGTTCATGCCCACCAAGCGGCTTCTTAACGCGCCGTCCCAGGATCGCGTTGCGCGATAGGCGAGCGCTGCGCGATCCGGCTTTCATACTCATTACATATTCCGACCATACCTCCGTCGGAGGAGACGGTCGTTTCTATGATACACGCCTCGAACCGTACGAGATGAGAGGCGGACCAAACAAAAGAAAGAAGGGAAACCATGGCTCCCCTTCTTTCGCTACAGGCTGCCGCAGATCTTACAGCGCGGCGTCCTTCAGCTTCTTCAGCGGGCGGACCTTCACCTTGACGGACGCGGGCTTGGCAGCGAACCACTGGTCTTGACCCGTAAACGGATTCTTGCCGAAACGCTTCTTCGTGGCCGGTACCTGGATCGCCGACACCTTAAACAGGCCCGGCAGCGTGAATTCGCCAGCGCCCTTCTTGTGAATCGCGCTCACAATCGTGTTCTCAAGATGGGCCAGGACGGTCTGCACGGCCTTCTTGTCCAGCTCAGTCTGGGCGACCAGGTGGGCGAGCAGGCTCGATTTGTTAAACGTTTCCTTCAGCGGCTTCGCTACAGGCGCAGATGCAGCCTTCTTCGCCGCGGGTGCGGCCTTCTTCGCCGGTGCTACCGCCTTCTTAGCCGCAGTCTCCGTGGCGGCGGCCGTCTTCTTCGTTGCCATTTTGCTCCTCTCGCAAAACACCGGCTTTATTGCCGGAATTTGCGGAGCATAGCGAAAAGCTCCAGGTGAGTCCATGCGTAATCACCAGCAAAACAGGTAAGCATTATCACGCTCGAGGCACCGCTTGCGAACGCAGGCCTTCAGCTGCGACGTTTGTCATGCGCAGCGGTTCATTTTCAAGTAACGCAATGCGAAATTCGCAGTTTGCCGCGGCGCAGCAATATGGCACGCTTTCCCCAACCGCACCGGCTTCCGGCAGACACCGCCGGGTGCCTGTGACCCAGCTGCCCCCGATACTGCTCGTCTTTCTAGGAGTTCCGATGTCTGAGCCACGCACGACTGAACATGAGATCCATCCTCTTTTTCTGCAGCGCTGGTCTCCGCGCCCATCGACGAGGCGACGCTCTTGCGCTTCTTTGAAGCTGCCCGCTGGGCGCCGTCGGGGTACAACGCGCAGCCGTGGCGTTTCATCTACGCCCACCGAGATACGTCGGAGTGGCAACCAGTTTTCTCGGCGCTCTCCGAATATAACCAAGGATGGGCAGCGCGCACGTCCGCCCTGGTGGTGATCCTGTCGCGTACGGTCTGGAACCCACCCGGCAAGACTGAGCCGCAGGCGATAACGACGCATTCCTTTGATGCCGGCGCGGCCTGGGCCAACCTGGCCTTGCAGGTCACCCTTTCGGGCTGGCACGCCCACGGCATCGGCGGCTTCGACAATGACCGGTTGCGTGACGCGCTGGGGGTGCCGCAAGACTATGCCATCGAGGCCGTAGTCGCCATTGGTAGGCAAGGCGAGAAGTCGCTGCTCCCCGAGGCATTGCAAGCGCGCGAGCACCCGAACCAGCGCCAACCGCTCAGCCAACTGGTGGCACATGGGCGTTTCGCGTTTGAGGCAGATTGAGTTCCGGGCGCGGCAGGGATGGAGGCCCGCCCCGCGAAGAAGGCAAGCCAGCGTCAAGGCTGCCGGCCAGATTATTTCATGATAGTGAAAGTATATCGAGGCGGTGACGGGAGCTGTTCGAACTCGCACCCTTCCGCGGCTGCCAGCAGCCTACAGCGTCGTTTCTCTAACGATGCCAGCGCATCGCGATCGTGGAGTGTTAGGGCAACCAGGAACGAGCGCTAACGGCTGGTCGTCGCTACGCCCTTACGACGGCCATTGCGGTCAAGCGGTTCGGGAAAAAGTCGCCCCCCCTTTGCTCATGCACTCCACGTGCGTTCTACCATCCGCGCCGAGCGTTCTATGTCGGCGAGAACCACTGACACCCATACCCCGGCATTGGTGCGCGTGCCAGCGTGGATTCCAAACAAAAACCCCCGAAGGTTCGCACCCGCGGGGGTTTTGTTTTGACAGGCTGCCGGCAAAAAAACAGCAGTCAGTCGGCACAAATTACATCATGCCGTCCATTCCGCCCATGCCACCCATACCGCCCGGCATTGCCGGAGCCGAGTCTTCCTTCGCCGATTCGGCCACGGCGCAGTCGGTCGTCAGCATCAGCGAAGCCACCGAAGCAGCGTTCTGCAGTGCGGTGCGGGTGACCTTGGTCGGGTCCAGCACGCCCATTTCGACCAGGTCGCCGTACTCGCCAGAAGCAGCGTTGTAGCCGTAGTTGCCCTTGCCTTCGATGACCTTGGCCACCACTACCGAGGCTTCTTCCCCGGCGTTCAGCACGATCTGGCGCAGCGGCTCTTCCATGGCGCGCAGCACAATCTTGATACCGGCGTTCTGGTCGGCGTTGTCGCCGGTCAGTGCCGAGATCGCAGCGCGGGCACGCAGCAGGGCCACACCGCCGCCAGGGACGATGCCTTCTTCCACCGCAGCGCGGGTGGCGTGCAGGGCGTCTTCCACGCGGGCCTTCTTTTCCTTCATTTCGACTTCGGTGGCAGCGCCAACCTTGATCACGGCAACACCGCCGGCCAGCTTGGCCACGCGCTCTTGCAGCTTTTCACGGTCGTAGTCCGAGGTCGCTTCTTCGATCTGGGCACGGATTTGCTTCACACGACCTTCGATCGCAGCTGCGTCGCCGGCGCCGTCGATGATGATGGTGTTTTCCTTGCCGATCTCGATGCGCTTGGCCTGGCCCAGGTCGTTCAGGGTGGCCTTTTCCAGCGTCAGGCCGATTTCTTCAGCGATGACGGTGCCGCCGGTCAGGATGGCGATGTCTTCCAGCATGGCCTTGCGGCGGTCGCCGAAGCCCGGAGCCTTGACGGCGGCGGTCTTCAGGATGCCACGGATGTTGTTGACCACCAGGGTCGCCAGGGCTTCGCCCTCGACGTCTTCAGCGATGATCAGCAGCGGGCGGCCGGCCTTGGCCACTTGCTCCAGCACCGGCAGCAGGTCGCGGATGTTCGAGACCTTCTTGTCGAACAGCAGCACGAACGGGCTGTCCAGCTGGACAACCTGCTTTTCCGGGTTGTTGATGAAGTACGGCGACAGGTAGCCGCGGTCGAACTGCATACCTTCCACGACGTCCAGCTCATCGGCCAGCGACTTGCCGTCTTCAACCGTGATTACGCCTTCCTTGCCGACCTTGTCCATGGCTTCGGCGATGCGCTCACCAATCGAGGTGTCGCTGTTGGCCGAGATCGCGCCAACCTGGGCGATTTCCTTGCTGGTGGTGGTGGGCTTGCTGACCTTCTTCAGCTCTTCCACGGCAGCGACGACAGCCTTGTCGATACCGCGCTTCAGGTCCATCGGGTTCATGCCGGCGGCAACGTACTTCATGCCTTCGCGCACGATCGACTGGGCCAGCACGGTTGCGGTGGTCGTACCGTCACCGGCGTTGTCGCTGGTCTTGGAAGCCACTTCCTTGACCATTTGCGCGCCCATGTTCTGCAGCTTGTCCTTCAGCTCGATTTCCTTG